>JAISDJ010000106.1 GCA_031264865.1 Tannerellaceae bacterium
AATGCAGGAAAATCTACGCTGCTTTCTGTTGTATCGGCTGCTAAACCTAAGATAGCTGATTATCCTTTTACTACATTAGAACCTAAGTTGGGAATTGTTAGTTATCGGAATAACCGTTCGTTTGTAATGGCGGATATTCCGGGTATCATAGAAGGAGCAAGTGAAGGTAAAGGTTTAGGATTGCGTTTCCTTCGTCATATAGAACGTAACTCCTTACTTCTGTTTATGATTCCGGCAGATGCCGATGATATAAAAGCGGAATACAAAATATTACACAATGAACTGGTAAAGTATAATCCTGAATTACTAACAAAGAGTCGGGTATTAGCTGTTACGAAAATTGATATGCTTGATGATGAACTAATAGAAGCATTGTCGAAAGAATTACCCGAAAATATTCCTTCTGTTTTTATTTCATCCGTAACAGGAGCTGGAATCATGGAATTAAAAGATATTTTATGGAATGAACTGAATAAAGAAACCTTCCATGATACCGAAAGTATTGTTCATAAGAACTTGGATTTGAGTACGCACCCAATAGATGATGATTTTACATTCCCTATAGACGACGATGAAGACGATTGGGATGAAGAAGAATATGATGGTGATGAATGAATTATGATACAGATTAGTATATCTGAAGAAGTATCGAAGGTTTGTCCGGATTTACATATTCTGGCTTTATCATGTGATGTTACAAATACGGAATCGGATATTTTGTTGTGGGAAGAGATAACGGTTCTTGAACATGCCATAAAGGAAAATTGTAAACTGGAAGATGTTAACAAACTACTCCCAATCAAAGCCACTCGTCAAGCATATAAAAAGTTAGGTAAAGACCCAAACAGATATCGTCCTTCTGCCGAAGCGCTTTATCGTCGGATTCTTCGTGGTTTGCCACTTTATAAAATAGATACTTTGGTAGATATCATAAATCTAATCTCTGTTAAAAGCGCTTATTCCATTGGTGCGTTTGATATTGATAAAATAAAAGGGGATAGACTTATACTTGGCGTAGGACAAGAAGGTGAATTATATCATGGAATCGGAAGAGGAGAATTAAATATTGCTGGTTTGCCGGTTTATCGTGATGAATGGGGTGGTATCGGGACGCCAACGAGTGATGAAGAACGGACAAAGATTGAACTCCGAACTACCCGTTTGTTAATGATTGTAAATGGCTATTCAGGTTTAGATGGCTTGGAAGAAGCAGGTAAATATGCATGGGAATTACTAAAAAGGTACGTGTCAGCAATAAACCTCGAGTATATGATAATTACACCCTGATTGCAAAATAAAATAATGTTACAAAAATGTTAATTGTTTCTAAAAGTTAAAAGATGAAAGAAGGTATGCTAAAAAACATACATTTCTTTCTACATTAATGTATTATATCTATTTTTGTCTGCGTTTAATAAATAAGTGACAAGAAAAATGATCGAATTAATTGGAACAAATGCCGGTCTTGTATGGAAAGCATTGAATGAAGGCGGTAAGTTAAGTGTAAAAGATGTAAAGAAAGCAACCAAAATCAAAGCAGAAAAAGAAGTATATACTGCCTTGGGTTGGTTGGCAAAAGAAGGCAAACTGGCTTTCGAAGAAAAAAACGGGGATATCTTCGTTTCGCTTGTTTAAGAAAAGAAACGATTGAAATTGGCGAAGGCTGTTCGAGAAATTGAACGGCCTTTTTATTTCTGTTGAAGTGTATAGTAAAATATTAATAGTATAAGTTGTCAGTTTCAAATCAAAAAACTACTTTTGTGAAGAATTTGGCGTGAAATGACCGATGATCAGAAAAGATTGTTAGCTGTTTTTGAAGTTAGAATCCGTGATTTGATGGCATTATGCAATCAACAAAAGCAGGAAATACAAGGACTTACAAATGCTTTGAATTCGAAAGATGATGAGCTTAAACAGGCAATGAAAACGATCAAAGAATTGGAAGCCAAATGTGACAGTATGCTTACGGCACGAATTATTTCTGTAAAAGAAAAAGAAGTGAAAAGTGCTAAAATGCGACTGTCGAAGTTAGTGCGGGAAGTAGACAAGTGCATTGCATTATTAAATGAATAGAAGCGATGGACGAAAATAAATTTCTTATACATGTAAAAATAGCAGAAAAAACATACGGTTTACAGATTTATCGGAAAGACGAACAACTAACTCGTGAAGCAGTAAAACAGATTGCAGAGAAGATAGATCAATATAGGACTGTTTTTTTAAGTGAAGAAGTAGATGTAAAGGATTTGTTAGCAATGGTGACGCTCCAATTGTCAATAGAAAATCTGAAATTGGAAGGAAAAAACGATACCACACCTTTCACATATAAGATCCAAGAATTAACAAATGAATTGGAGACATACTTGAAAGACATGTAATTGTTTGTTAGTTTATTCAGATTATTTTCCGCACTACATACACGATTATCGTGTTAATGTATGTGCTTTTTTATTTTATAAATTATATATGAATTAATTTTTGTACTAATGGAAATGACTATAATTATATCAATAGTAACCTTTATAATTGGAGGTTTACTAACATGGATGAGTATTCATTTCTTTTTCAAATCTAAGTATAAGTCATTACTTAGTGAAGCAGAAAAAGAAGCTGAAGTAATTAGAAAGAACAAGTTGCTTGAAGTGAAAGAGAAGTTTTTGCATTTGAAAGCTGATTTGGAAAAGCAAGTTTCTGCACGAAACTCTAAAATACAATCGGTAGAAGCTAAGTTGAAACAAAAAGAATTGACCATCAACCAGCGACATGAAGAACTTCAACGTAGAAATTCCGAGATGGATACCATAAAAGAGAACTTGAATATGCAACTTGATTTGGTGGAAAAAAAGAAACAAGACCTTGATAAATTACGCCAAAAAGAAGTTGAACATTTGGAAGTTTTATCCGGTTTATCGGCGGACGAAGCAAAAGAACGCCTGATTGAATCGTTAAAAGACGAAGCCAAATCACAAGCATCTTCTTATATTAGTGAAATTGTGGAAGAAGCGAAGATGACGGCAAATAAAGAAGCTAAAAAGATTGTTATCCAATCCATCCAACGAGTTGCTACCGAAACGGCTATAGAAAATTCAATTACTGTGTTCCATATAGAATCCGATGAGATAAAAGGCCGCATTATTGGTCGCGAAGGCCGTAATATCCGTGCATTGGAAGCAGCCACAGGAATAGAAATAGTGGTAGACGATACGCCTGAGGCTATCGTTTTATCAGGATTTGACCCGGTACGTCGTGAAGTAGCCCGTTTAGCTCTTCACCAGTTGGTGCAAGACGGACGTATCCATCCGGCCCGAATAGAAGAAGTAGTTGCCAAAGTACGCAAACAGGTGGAAGAGGAAGTAATAGAAACCGGTAAACGTACGACTATAGACTTAGGTATACATGGGTTGCATCCCGAATTGATTCGTTTGATAGGAAAGATGAAATACCGTTCTTCTTATGGACAAAACTTGTTACAACATGCCCGCGAAACGGCGAATCTTTGTGCTGTTATGGCATCTGAGTTAGGATTGAATCCGAAAAAAGCGAAACGAGCCGGTTTGTTACATGATATAGGTAAAGTACCTGATGATGAACCGGAATTACCACATGCTATTCTCGGTATGAAGTTATGTGAGAAGTATAAGGAAAAACCGGATATCTGTAATGCCGTAGGCTCTCACCATGATGAAATAGAAATGCAATCCTTATTGGCTCCGATTGTTCAGGTATGCGACGCTATTTCAGGTGCTCGTCCAGGCGCCCGCAGGGAAATCGTTGAGGCATATATCAAACGTTTAAACGATTTGGAACAATTAGCGTTAAGCTATCCGGGGGTAGTAAAGACATATGCTATTCAGGCCGGACGCGAATTACGCGTAATTGTAGGAGCTGATAAAATAGACGATAAAGATACCGAAAACCTGTCGAATGAAATTGCAAAGAAGATTCAGGATGAAATGACTTATCCGGGACAAGTTAAGATTACAGTTATTCGTGAAACCCGTGCTGTAAGCTACGCTAAGTAAGAAAAAACGAATTATTCGGGTATAGAGAAGGAGTATCTCATTGTTGGGATATTCCTTTTTTTATATCTGTATGTAGGAGTATATAAAAAAATTAAGGGGTGTCATCACGACATCCCCTAACCAACTTTGTTAACCTTAAATCTAATACTATTATGAAAAAACCACGATACAAAGGTATGGGTTTTATTATTATCTGCAATAGGGAAAATGCTAAATAGTGTTGTAAGACATGTAAAAAAAGCTAATAAACACAGCGATTTTATTATAGGTTCCTTTTATGTGTACTTATACTTACAAAAATAATTGTAAGTATAGACAAGGGGAGTGCAAATAATATCGGGTCTATAGCGAACCATGGATATACCTCTATTAATACATCTTTCCCGAAAATAGCTTTACAAAGGCCGATGGGCACAGCTTCTGCTTTATGGAGAAAAGTCATGGCAAACAAACTGGCTAAAGCTCCAACAAACAGACTAGCTAAAGCGCCTTGCCGGGTAACCCGTTTCCAATATAGCGTACAAAAATAAGCAGGTAAGAACGTTGCAGCACATACTCCCATGAATAAGGCGGTGCCCCTTGCAATAATACTATCACTCAATGTATAACAAATAATGTAACTGACGATAATGGAACATAATACTCCGAAACGTACCCCGGTGGTAGAATGGGGATTTTTCTTACGCCCTAAGTTGGGAAAGACGTCGGAACCAAATGCTCCTCCCATTGTATGAAATTGGGCGCTTAGAGTAGACATACTTGCCGAGAGGATACATAACATGAAAACGGCTCCAAACCAATCGGGCATTGCTTTATCAATGAATAATGGAATTATTTTGTCGATATCATTTATCACTTCGGATGCTACAACTCCTTCTGTTTTTAAGAAGAACAGATTAGATAATGGGCCAATATGATAGATAGAACCTACTGTTACGAAAATAAACAGACAGCCTATCAGTATTCCTCTGTTGAGTTGTTTTGTACTGTCTACAGTCATAAACCGTACCACTAATTGCGGCTGCGCTAAGCAACCGATCCCTACACCCAAAATCAGTGAAGTTACAAGGGTATACCATTGGGGAGAACCTGCTACCGGCATGGCTGTCCACCCCTGATGTCCCAGCGCTTTATATCGTTCCGGAACGAGATGTGCTATGTTTGTCAACTCCTGATTGGCTTCTGTAAATCCCATTCCTATAAAATGATAGAACCAGAATAACATGAAAAGCATACATAGAAACATAATGATAGCTTGTAAAGCATCTGTATACATCACGCCTTTTAACCCTCCGGTTATCACATAAGCTGCAACAATCAGCGTAAATACTAACAGAGCTAAGTCTAAATCGACGCGAAATATCTGGGCAATAAATACGGCGCCGCCTTTCATTACTACAGCAGCATATAAAGGCATCCCGATAAATATAACAACAGCTATAAATATTTGTATGGTTCGTGATTTGTAATGTAATCCTAATAATTGAGCAAATGTACGTGCACCGTGCTCTGCTCCCAATTTTCGTGTTCTTCTTCCAAAGAAGATAAAGGCTACGATTACGCCCATTAGCATGTTTAACATGCAGAGCCACTGAAGCCCCATTCCGAAAATAGCCGAAACCCCTCCGAATCCCACAATGGCGGATGCAGAAATAAAGGTAGCTCCGTAAGATAGCCCCATTATGATGGGATTTGTTTTACTTCCCCCCAGCAGATAATCACTGGCATCTTTTGTCCGTTTATAACCCATGTATCCCAGCCAGGCAAGGGCGAACATATACAGGAGAACGATAACTCCTAATGCTAACGTACTCATTTCTTATTGTTTTTAGTAGGTTTTTCACTATCATCGTCTTTATTCCATTGTGTGATGCCGAACCAAAGGGCAAAAATCACACATCCAAAAGACAACAAGTAACTTATCCAAATCCCAGGGTCTGCTATTCCGAACATATTATTAAATTTTTATGAGGTCGCTTTCACAAATATATTCTAATCCTTGACGGCGAATTACTTCACGGGCTGCTTCGCGATTGTTTGTTCTTAGTATAAGAATTGCTTTTCCATTGATAGAGAAGCAATACATATATTCTATACTAAGTCCGGCTTTTGTGAAATGAGATAACGTTTCTGCGAAATTGCCGGCAGACGAACCCGTTACGATGGCTAACACATCCGTCAGGTTGGCGCTTACATTATTTTTTTTGAGTATGGTGTACGCTTTTTGCGGGTCGCTTACAATCATACGCATAATTCCAAATTCGGATGTGTCGGCTATGGTAGCGGCAATCATACGGATATTCTCATCGGCTAATAGCTTTAAAATCTCGCTTAGTTTTCCATATTTGTTTTCGAGGAAAATAGAAATCTGATGGACAGTCATTTTAGCTTACTTTCTGTGTTATTATATTAGTTTTCTCAAATCTTTTACTCGTATGGCTTTTCCTTCCTGAACGGGTAAGGAACCTTTGGCAACCAGTTTTATTTTTGGTGTGAGTAATAGCTCATCTCTTAATTGTCGGGTGATTTCTTTTGTGAGTCGTTGAAGCACGCCATAGTCATCTGTGAAGAGGTTGCTGAGTTCTACCTCGATAAGCATTTCGTCACTATTACTTACCGTTTCTAAAGTAATCAGATAATTGCTACCTAATTCATTGAATTGCATCAGGATCGTTTCAATCTGAATCGGGAACAGATTAACGCCTTTCAAAATAATCATATCATCGCTACGTCCCTGGAAACGGGCGATGCGTTTATGAGTACGTCCGCATGCACATTTACCCGGGATGATACGCGTTAAGTCGCGCGTGCGATAACGAAGTAAAGGCATTGCTTCACGGTTAATGGTAGTTAAAACCAATTCTCCTACTTCTCCTTCCGGTACAGGGAGCAATGTTTCGGGGTCTATGATTTCTATTATTACATAGTCTTCCCAGATATGCAGGCCGTTTTGTTCAGTACATTCGAAAGCTACGCCAGGTCCGTTCATCTCCGACATACCAAAACAGTTATAAGCTTTAACGCCTAGTAATTGTTCGATACGTCTTCGTTGTTCTTCCGAATGAGGTTCGGCTCCGATACACAAGGTATGTAATTGAGTATCTTTACGGGGATCGATGCCCATTTCGTACATTACCTCTGCCAGGCGGGTAGCATAACTTGGTATAATGTGCAGGCAGGTGGTTCCAAAGTCGCGGATAAACTTAATCTGGCGTTTGGAATTACCAGCTGCTGCCGGAACGGTAAGCGCTCCCAGTCTTTCTGCACCATATTGGAAGCCCAATCCTCCGGTAAACATTCCGTAACCGGATGTGTTTTGAAAAATATCCGTATCCCGCAATCCCACCATATACATACAGCGTGCTACCTGATTAGCCCATTCGTCAAGATCTTTCTTAGAATGAAGTACTACGGTAGGATTTCCTGTCGTGCCACTTGAAGAGTGAAGTCTTACACACTCTTTAAGTGGTATGGCCGCCATTCCATAGGGATAATTACTACGAAGGTCGTTCTTGGTAGTAAAAGGGATCTTTTGTAAATCATCCAGCGTGCGGATACTATCTGCTGTTATCTTATTTTCCGAAAAAACTTTCTTGTAAAAAGGAGAATTAGCTGCTAACTGTATGGTTTCTTTTAATTTCTCAACCTGCAACTGTTTTAGTTTTTCCTGATTCAAGGTTTCAATATCTTGTTGCCAATATGTCATCATTTTTAGAATTGTTGTAGATAGACTTCTTTAAATTAGGGTGTAAAGGTATCATTTATTTGGTATTTCATTTATGTTTTATAACAAAATTAAGGCAACTGCATCAAAATAATTAAAAAGAAAAAGATGACTCTCTTTTCCGGAAGATTCCGGTGCGTGGAGACAAAAGGAGATAAAAGGAGGAGAAAAGGGACAAAAGCTCTCTGTTCCTTTTATACTATTTTTGTATATTTGCGATTTCAGAAAAAGAATCAATGAATCAAAGATATCCGTCAGTTCTTTTAGAGAATGCAGTGAATGAATTGGCTTCTCTTCCGGGAATAGGGAGAAAAACGGCGCTCCGGCTGGCTCTTTATATGCTTCGCAGGGATGTTTCATTTACCGAAGGTTTTGCATCGGCATTAGTCGCTTTACGAAAAGAAGTAAAATATTGTAAGGTATGTCATAATATTTGTGATGATGAAATGTGCGCTATTTGTAGTGATCCCCGGCGCGATCATTCCCTTATTTGTGTAGTTGAAAATATAAAAGAGGTAATGGCTATAGAAAATACCGGACAATTTCGTGGCGTATATCATGTATTGGGAGGTATTATTTCACCTATGGATGGAATAGGGCCGAATGATTTGGAAATAGAATCGCTGGTTCAGCGTGTAGCAAGCGAAGAAATGAGGGAGATAATTCTTGCCTTAAGTACTACGATGGAAGGAGATACTACTAATTTTTTTATTTATCGTAAATTGACTCCCTTTCATATACAAGTTTCCATCATTGCCAGGGGAGTATCTATTGGTGATGAGATTGAATATGCTGATGAGATAACATTGGGTCGTTCGATTGTAAACAGAACAAATTTTAGTGATTCTATAAAAGGAGGGTAATCATTTACTGCTAATCGTTAAATATATGTATGAAGAGATAAAGATTTCTGTTGTTATCGTAAATTATAATGTAAAATTTTTTCTTGAGCAATGCCTTCTTTCCGTCCGGGCTGCTACTATCGGTATAGATGCAGAGGTGTTTGTTGTAGACAATAATTCGTCAGATAATTCAATTGCCTATCTTCGTCCGAAATTCCCTGATGTTACGTTTATAGAAAATAAAGATAATCCCGGTTTTGCTATTGCTAATAACCAGGCTATTAAATTGTGTAAGGGAGAGTATGTTTTATTATTGAATCCGGATACGATTATAGGAGAAGAAAGCATACGTACCCTTTGTTTCTTTTTAGATGAACATACGAATACAGGAGGAATTGGTGTAAAAATGATGGATAGCCATGGCGTTTTTCTACCGGAAAGCAAACGAAGTTTTCCTTCTCCCTGGGTGTCTTTTTGTAAAATATTCGGTTTGTCTAAGCTTTTCCCCAAGTCTAAGCTTTTTGCACGTTATAGTTTGCCCTGGCTTAATCCCAATAAGCAACATAAAGTGGATGTGCTGGCCGGCGCTTTTATGATGATCCGGCATGAGGCTTTAGATAAAATCGGATTACCGGATGAGACCTTTTTTATGTATGGTGAGGATATTGATTTATCGTATCGTTTAGTGTTAGGCGGATATACGAATTATTATATTCCGGAGCGTATCTTACATTACAAGGGAGAGAGTACGAAACGTGATGATGTATCATTCGTTAAGAACTTCTATGGCGCTATGCGTATCTTCTATAAGAAGTATTATCCTCGTTCGGGCTGGCTGATGTCTTTTCTTATTAAATTGGCCATAGCTTTAAAAGCTTTTGGGGCTATATTGAAAAGATCGATAAAAACGAAAAAGAAAACGAAAAAAGTAAAGAACCGCCGCGTGTTGGTTTTGTGCCGCGAAAATAATTTTGAACCGGTAAAGACAGCATGTATCAAACGTATGCCCGAACTGGAATATGTTAACTTATGGGATTTAGATGTAGAACGTGTTATGGATGCTATTTGCAGGCGTAACCAAATGAAGTCGTTTACAGATATTGCTTTCTGTTATCCGGATGTGCGTTTCGAACAAATGTTGCTTTTTATGGATACAATGGTAAACAAGAAGACAATCTATCACATTTATAATAATGAGAGCGGGCAATTAGTTTCTCCCGGGAAATAGTTATGGCGCTACTAAAAAACGATAGAATAATACTCAGGGCATTAGAACCTGAAGACTTGGATGCTCTTTATAAATGGGAAAATGATTCGTCTATATGGAGTTCGGGAAATACAATATCTCCCTATTCCCGTTATATGTTAAAAGAGTACATATCTCAATCACATCTTACTATTTATGAGCAGAAACAGTTACGTCTGATGATTGAATTGCGGGAAACAGACGAAGCTGTCGGAATAGTTGATATATATGATTTTGACTTACACAACAAGAAAGCTGGAACAGGTATACTGCTTGACCCTAAATTCCGTAAAAACGGTATAGCTACCGAAGCTATCAAGCTGTTGACGGACTATGCTTTTTCTTTCCTCAAAATACACCAGCTATATGCCTATGTGGCCGTAACGAACAAAGCGAGCAAGGCTCTTTTCATTCGTTGCGGCTTTACAGTATCAGGTACATTATCCGATTGGATCTCAACAGGAGATGGATTTACGGATGTGTTGGTTTTGCAATGTTTCGCTGTTAATCATTAAAAAGTATATCCCTTCGTTTTTGCGAAAGTAAGGATAGATTCGTTAATTGCTTTTCCTAAATCATCATCTGGATCATTGTTTTTAGGTTGCTCATCAATATAAGCTTGGCGTTTGACAGCCAGTTCGGATATTTGTTTTTGAATAGTGGCTCGTTCTTTTTCTTTTTGTTCTACAAATCCTTTTATTTCTTCTTTAGATTTGTCTTGTAGTTCTTCGGGCAGGTATTCTTTATCTATGGTTTCTAACGCTTTCTTGTCTTCTTTATATTTATCTACTAAGTCCCACGACGTATTTTTATAAACGTTTTTTGATTTACTTACCGCCCGTTCGGTAGAATTAGCAGATGAAATAGAACTTGCGTTTTTATCTTGTGTCTTTTGGTTCTCTTTTTTACTATATCCATCCTTTCCGTAACTGATATAGGTATCGTTCAGTCTCATGTTACAATGTTGTATTTCATCGTCGAAAGGAGTAACGATATAGCGGACTTTGGCATTGGAGTCGATATTGAAGAATTTCCCATTCCCTTTTGTGGCAACGTCTTGCCAGAAGTCACGTATACCCACATCCCTGCTTCCGCAATGGATTGTATTTACATAGATATTTTTACCTATCGCTTCCTTAATCGCTACTGTATAAGGTATTTTTCCTTGTTCGAAAATTTCATTTCCGGCGATATAAATAAGTTTCATATCTGTTTCGTTTTGTCCCCAATCAAGATTACGTGTAGCTTTTCGAATAACGGTGCCACAATATTCTTCACTTCCGCCGGCTGTTAATACAAATAATTCTTGCGAGATCAAGTCGAGATCAGTAGTAAGTGGTGTAATCTGGCGGATATAATCACCATCATAACGGTTATAACTCCCATACTCATACAAGGCAATCTCTATTTCCGGCGTTTTTCCCTGAAACTTGAGGGTAGTAAGTGTATTGACGATATTCCATAAGCGAGATTTGGCTTGTTCTATCAGTCCTTCCATACTGCCGGAAGTATCCAACAATATAGCCACTTGTATTTTCTCTTTTGCCACTGAGTTAGCAGATACTTTCTGTTTACAACTTAACATTGTAAATGCGCATAAAATACTGCTTAACAAGATTATTCTTTTCATAACTAACATATTTTTAATAGATTTACGGTTCAAATGTAAATAACCGGAAATTAGTATTTCCGATAAACCGGGTGAACCGACTACTTGAGATGGTGAAATGTAGAAATGAAATGGTTGAAAAACGTTTACTTTGTTGTAACTTTTAAAACGATTGATATATATCGGATGAAAAGATGTCTATTCTTATACATATTATTACTCCCCTTCTTTCTTTACGGACAGGAAGAGGTAAAGAAGCGATCGGTGTACAAATCGAATAGCGCTGTTTCTAAGCTATCCAGCTCTTTGGAGCAAAATGTATCAAATGATTCAATTGCCGCTGATTATGAAAAAGTAGCGAGGGAATTTATCGTTAAAAAGGATTATATAAAAGCCGAAGATTATCTAAAGCGTGCCAGGCAAACATATGAAAGAAGTAATAACAAAGAGAAGAGAGCCTACATGGAACGTGAGATAGCGAAAGTACAAGAAATGCAGGAAAATTATACAGCTGCCATTGTAAGCTTTCGCAATGCTTCGCACCTCTCTTCCGACGCTATTCAAAAGGAATTGAATAATAATGATATCAAACGGCTGCTGAACCTTTCAAATCCACGCTCGCAAGTTACTTTCGTACAACGAAATATTGACATCCTGAATACGTCGCCTACGCAAAATAAAGAAGATAGGGTACAGGCTTATTCTCAAATGGCAGAGATTAATTATCGGATGGACAATAAAGAGGTAGCGGTAAGTAATCTGCAATCGGCCCTGGAAGTAGCCGAAGAACCTTCCCAGGCTTTACAGGTGCAACGAAGAATGGCAGATGTGTATGCTTCTGAAAATCGAATGGATGAAGCGATTGGCATCAATGAAGAAATCCTGAAAAAAGCAACGGAAGAACAGGATACAAAAGTACAGATAGAACAACTACAAACCCTCTCGAACGTTTATATTGAAAATAAAGAAGTGTTTAGAGGAATTACTTCATTACAACAGGCTTATGATTTGGCTTTAAAAGAAGGACGCACATTAGATGCAAAAAAAAGCCTTGAACTGCTGGTTGCCCAATACAGGAAAGAGAATAATAATCGAAGGGCGCTGGATACTTATGCCGGTTTTATGAACAATCTAGAATCTTTATTAAAGGCTGATAGCTCATTAATAGACGAAAAGGTTTTCATAGCGCATGAAGAAAAGATAGCCCAATTAGAGAAAGAGCGTTTGCTAAAAGATGAACTGATACGGAAGAAAAATATAACAAACTCTATCCTGACAGGCTCTATCATCCTTATTCTTCTATTTTTATTGTTGATAGCCAAAGCGCTTTATTCTATTAAACGAAAGAATAAGAAGATTGCCTTACAATCGTTGCGCCGTGAAATGAATCCTCATTTTATATTCAACAGTTTGAATAGCGTGAATCAGTTTATTGCCCAAAATAATGAATTGGAAGCCAATAAATATCTTTCATCTTATTCTAAACTAATGCGTAATATCATGGAAAACTCAAACAAAGACTTTACACCCTTGTCTACCGAACTGGAACAACTAAAAGAATACCTCGAACTGGAGCATATGCGTTTTCACGATAAGTTCACCTATCAAATAACGATAGATGCACAGATAGACACAGATGCAACCCATATCCCCAATATGCTTATCCAACCACAAATAGAAAACGCAATCTGGCACGGCCTCCGCTACAGAGAAAAAGATGGTTTACTACTGTTACACATAAAAAAGGAAGGAAACCAATTAATAGTAAGCATTGAAGATAATGGAATCGGCCGCGAAAAAAGCCAGGAAATCAAAACCAAACATCAAAAAGAACATCAATCACGCGGCCTTACAAATACGTATGAAAGAATAAACCTGCTGAACAGCCTTTACAATAGTAAAATAACCGTTACTATTATTGATAAAGAAGGAGAAGAAAGCGGAGTGATTGTTCTCTTCCGCTTCCCATAAGTGTGTCGGTTTTTTTAAGGTATAACTTTAATCGTTGCCTCTTCTCCTGATTTTAATTCTAATGAATAGAAAGAGCAGGTTTTTCCTGCAACCTTTCGTTGCGTACAGGATATTTTCTTACCATTTATATAGATAGAGGAATACGCTTCAGGGAAACCGGCTTCCCATATCAGGGAGCTGGTTCCTTTGTTGTAAGACAGCTTCGTTTGTTTTTGCCCTGTGTGGGTAAGAGAAATGTCTTTATCCCCCATCACGATGTGTTGTATTTCCAATGATTCAATTTCCTCCGGTAAATGAGACAAGGTTACGATTGTATTTTCCGAAGCATCGGGAACGATACCGGCTAAGTCTTCTACAACATTCGATATAAGAACGAATGATACTTCCGGATAATTACCATTACTGCCTGTCAGTTCCCCTTCTGCATGTTGTTCGTTGATGGTAGTCATGATGTGTTTCATCCATTTCCAGCCTTCTTCATTCCGATGATATTTGAAGAAAACTTCGGGGATATAACTGATAGCTTCTATATTAACGGGAATATTGTTTCTCGAATCCATACATTCGGCTATAAAGTCCAGGTATTTTATTGTTCGTTCCGATTCGCTGTCCGATATTTCTTTCATTTGTATAAACCAGGAATTTTCTTTTCCCCATCCATCTACCGGCTTTCTATCCGGTGCATATCCCCGGTTATAACTATCAGTATTTTTTATGCCCCAATCGGTGTTGAAATAGGTTTTTAGTTCTTTGGCTTTCCGGGCAAATTCCTTTTCAGTTTCTTTATCTCCCCGTAGTCCGGCCATTTTAGCGTAGGACAGGAAGGCTTGATACTGACAGGCAATGCCATCGCCGGCTTCAATAAGCGGAATGTCTTTTTGTTCATTGAAGGTGGCTACTCCTTTGAAAATATCTCCTTCACCGGAACCTTCGGCAATACCGTTAGGGAATGTCTCGTCGTGTAGAGACACAAAGTCGTTTACCGCTTGGGTATAGTAATTCCATAAGGTTTCATCTTCAATGTAGCGACGGTCGCCTGTCCAGCAATGCAGGCGATAGGCTTTTTCTACCAGTTCAAAGGTAGCGGGAACCTCGCGTACGAAGTCGTTATCGTTGCGATAATCCAGTTCATAAGGGGAACCATCGAAGTTGATTGCCCATAAAGGATACCATTTCTTTGCTGCATTAGCCGAGGCTGCGAAGGCTTTCATCATGGTAAAGTTCTCTTCTGTTAGTCCCAGCAGATGGGCGCCGGCTGTCTGATGGCAAAAATCGCGCGAATAGAAAGCCGTTCTCAGTGGATACCCCGCCCAGTAAGAAGGGATATACGCATTGATTGGCCCAGATTGGCCGGTAACAACAAAAGACATCGCTTTTTCTTTCGCCCAATCAATGGTTTGCTCTAATTCTTTATAAGAAGATGTAATGCGAATTTCCTGAGCGGATACAGTTCCGGTAAGGAGAAAAGAGTATAGGATATAGATTAGTTGTTTCATATTTCAGAGGGGATAAGAACCCCGGTTCCACTGCCGGGGTTCATTGTTTTAATTATAAAATGGATTTTGTTCTAACAGCGAGTTCTTGAGTATTTCACTACGAGGAATAGGCATTAGATAATGTTGAAGAAGAAATTTACGTTCCTGAACAATATCAAATGAGTATGTTTTCTTTCCTGTATCGTCATCACGAAGGATTTGAATTTTAACAGCCGGTTCGTTCTCTGTCTGTTCGGCAATTTTCCATCTCCGTACATCAAAATAACGATGTTCTTCAAAGGCCAGTTCAATACGGCGCTCGTGGTGTATTTTTTCCAAAAGAGCGTTGCCGGTAGCCGTAATATCCGGCAGTACATTCGCTTTTCCTCCTCGGGCACGTTCACGAATCAGATTGATGTATTTACGGGCAGTTGCTTCATCTCCCAAATGGAACATTGCTTCGGCATAATTCAAATAAACTTCTCCTAAGCGTATATAGATAAAGGGTTGTGTGCATTTATCCAGCCAGGGATTTGCAAGGCTTTCGTTCATAAACTTGCGGATGGCATAACGGGTTTTGGATGTATTCCAGCCTTCGGGGCCATATTCACTGTCTGTTCCGTTCATACCGCCTTCTTTTGAAGATACCCAAAACTCCATCTCACGGCCACGAAAGATTTGTCCGTCGCATACGATGGAGGCATAAAAACGAGGTTCACGGCCTTCCCATGGATTATCTGTCTTGTATAAATCCGGCGATGGCATGGAGCCATCCTCCATCTCGTATGCATCTACCAATCCCTGAATAGGACAGGTTGCATTCCATCCGGGAAAGCCGTTCGGCGAGTTTTCCCAATCAAAGTTATGACTGAACTCAGTGTTATAAAGCCTTTGGAATATAATCTCGTTGCTTTTATGGTTCAAGAAGAGGCCTTTGTAGTCGGGATCAAGTTCATAACCCGCTTCATTCAGGTCGATTAATGCTTTTGCAGCGTTTGCTGCCGCTTCCCATTTATTCCTGTCATCAGAAGTGTTCCATTGCGGACTTGCAGCATAAAGGAGTATCCTTGATTTCAAGGCAAGCGCTGCACCTTTCGTTGCACGCCCCAATTCCGTATCAGCATAGTTAACTGGTAGTAATTCTGCTGCTTTATCCAGTTCCTGAACGATAAAGGTTACACATTCTTCGTATGAATTACGGGGAACCATCATATCATCGTCTAGTCCGAAAACCTTTTCGATAACAGGAACTCCTCCGTAGCGGTTAACCAGTTCTGCATAGAAATAGGCGCGTAAGAAAGCTATTTCCCCTGTCAGCCGTTGTTGTAATCCGGTATTTCCTTCGAGATTGATGCTTTCAAAAAAGATGTTACAATCTTTGATGGCCGTGAAATATTCTTTCCAGATGTCGTAAGTCCCTATTTGATCGGGAGTAACTTCGCCTCTGTTGAATCTCCAAGAGCTCGCCCAGTCGAAGTTATTCATACACTCATCGCTGATGAATCGCATGGATGCCTGGTATACGATGCGATCGTTAACCCGTAATTCAGGGCCGAAATGATTACGTAAACTCATATATCGTTGGTTTACGTAAGCTTCTGCTAATGCCGGATCGGTAAAAACATTTTCTTCCGTAAAAGAGTCGAGCGGATCTATATCCAGAAAATCCGAACAAGACATGAAACAGACAGTAAACAGTAGTATGGCGAATATTGATATGTTACTTTTCATGATCGTTATTTCTTTTTTTGTTAGAAACTAATAGTTAATCCGATATTATAAATCCGTTGTTGCGGATAATACATCCCAGACTCATGTGTTCCTTCCGGATCCAGGATTTTTATCTTATCAATGCTGAAAAGATTAAATCCGCTGATATAGAGACGTACGTGCTGACATTTGATCTTCTCCAGTAAAGAAGACGGTAAATTGTAGGCCAGTTCAACATTCTTCAATCGCAGGAAAGAAGCGTCTTTCAGCCAGAAATCAGAATTTTTGGTATTAATCTGGTCTTGTGTGTTGAAAGCTCTCGGATATTTTGAATCCGGCGTTTCGGTAGCCGAAATCCATCTGTTATTAAAATAATCGACATCCAGGTTGTAACCAAAAGGTTTAATCAGTTGCTTGGCTTTGGCCTGTCCTGTCCAGAGAATGTTTAGTTCGAAGCCTTTCCAGGAAGCTCCCATGTTGATGCCATAGACAATTTCCGGCACAGGGCTCTGATGAATACGAACCATATCATTGGCTGTGATTTCATCGTCGCCATCCACATCCACATATTTGATATCACCCGGTTGTGCGTTCATCAGATGTGGTGTGCTGTCTACTTCCTCCTGTGTTTGGTAAATACCATCCGTTTTATACAACAACCATGAGTTCATCGGGAAACCTGTTTCTTTTTGCCATCCCGGGACATTGGCTGCTTCATCAAAGAATTTAATCTTATTACGGGCGAACGTAAAGTTTCCTCCTATGTAGTAGTCTACTTTGTTGATTCTTTTTCGGTGCGTCAGACTCATTTCTACTCCTTGGTTCGATACCTCCCCTATGTTTTGATCGGGTAATACCAATCCGGTATAGTCGGGAATAGACGCATTTTTCTTAGTGAGAATATCTTTACGGAAAGAATGGAAGTACTCAAAATCAAAACCAATCAATCCGTTCAGAAACTGCGATTCGAAACCGATGTTTTTTGTATCTACCTTTTCCCATGTGATGTTCGGATTGCTTATACGGGCAAGCGTGAATCCTTTGTATCTTTTCGGATCCGCACCCAGCATAAGCCCGTCATTCATCTCGTAGGCGCTTAGGTATTGGAACGGATTTACCCGGTCGTTTCCTAATTTTCCCCAGGAAGCGCGAAGCTTTAATTCATTGATAAAAGGTACTTGTTTTTGAAAAAAGGCTTCTTCGGATACACGCCAGCCTACGGATAGTCCGGGGAACGTTCCCCATCTTTTGCCGGAGGCGAAATTTTGCGAACCATCATGACGCAATGTAAATTCAATCAGGTAACGATCCATGTATCCATAACTCAACCGACCAAAATAGTTTTGACGGGCAGAGATTGTAGCGCTTCCGTCATTATCTTTCAGGTTATCGCTTCCGGCAAATAGATAATCTACCGAGCTCGACAGGAAATCGCGGCGGAAGGCATTGAACCAGTTTCCTTTCGCTTTGCTTTGTTCGTAAGCGATAAATGCATTCACGCTGTGATTGTTGAAGCGTTTTTCAAAACCTAACTTAGCGTGGAACGTCGTAATTGTTTCGTTATCGTACTGTTCCCGCAGATTAATATTATAATCTCCGGTCTGCGTGCGAATATTATCATATTCTTTTGTATCCGGATTGTAGCGATAAGCATCCCACATATTGTTCAGCTTTTTTGTTTCCTTGAAACGCGAATCGAAAGCGCCGTAACCGGATACATACAATCCATCTACAATCCAAGGCAATTTTAAGTCGAAATTAACCTTTGTATTCAGATAGTTATCTTTTATCTTTTCATATCCGGTTTTGCCGGCAGCCAATAAGGCCAAGTTGTTTCCCCACGAAATCCCCGGTCCCGGTAATCCGTTCGGATAATAATCGGGAAGATACGGATAGGCCATAAATGCTTCATAGAAGAATGTATTCGAATCATAGTTCGACCGGTTATTATTCTCCCTCCGGGCGGCCAGTTCGAGCGATACGGAAAGATCTTTTGTAATCTGTGCATCCAGATTAGAACGTACCTGAATGGTATTATAATTGATGTTGGTATCCTTATAACCGGGTTCCTGATACAGATAGCCACCGGATATGTAATATCGAACCTGCTCATTTCCTCCCCGGATGGATAAAGAGTGTTGGGTTTGAGGAGCAAATGTCCGCAGGGTAGCATCAAACCAGTCGGTATCTGCATAGAGTAACGGGTCGATTGTTCCGTCCAGATAACCGTTTTTGATATTTTGCCAAATTTGGTCTCTTCCCTGATATTTATTTGCTTCATCGTCATATACCATATATTGGTAAGCATTCATCACATTAGGCGTACGTGTGTTTTGCGAAAGCGCCATATTCCCTTCATAAGAAATAGTCGGTTTACCAGACTGTCCTCTTTTGGTGGTAATTAAGATTACCCCGTTTGCAGCTTGCGCCCCATAAATGGCGGCAGATGCATCCTTTAATACAGTAATGGATTCGATATCATTCGGATTTAAGCGTTCCAGCGGATTTGCACGTTTCATCGGATCTTTATTGTCTATCATACCACCCCGGTTGGCTACCCCGTCAATAACGAAAAGCGGACTGTTATTGCCTAAGGTACCTTGTCCGCGGATATATATTTCAGACATGTCGTTTCCCGGCTCACCCGAACGGTTGTTGGCAATAATCCCCGGCATACGTCCGGCCAACGTATTCGAAAGATTGGATGTAGGCGCCTGGCGTATCTCTTTCCCGCCTATCTGGGAAATAGAACCGGTAACGGTAGCCTTTTTCTGAATACCGTATCCTACCACCACCACTTCGTCAATCGTTTGAGAATCTTCTATTAATGTAATCAGGTAATTCGTGAGATTGCTTACCGGAATTTCCTGTGCGATATATCCGATATAAGATACCTGCAAGATGGAATTTCCTCCTACGATGATGGAAAATTCTCCATTAAAGTCGGTAACCACCCCATTGGTTGTTCCCTTTTCAATAATATTGGCTCCGATAATGGCTTCGCCCCTGTTATCAGTCACTGTTCCTGTGATGATGCGGGAGGATTGTTGCCGTACATTAGCGCCTTTTTCCATTTGATTGGAAAGCAGGATATGATCTCCCACCATCTCGTAATCTACATCACTTTCTCTTAAAACAAGTTCAAGCACTTTGGATACCGGTTGTCTGGTACTATGTACCGTTGTCCGGCGCGTTACATTTACATTTCTCTTATTATAAAGGAAAAGGTATTCTGTCTGTTCTTCTATTTCATTCAGTATTTCCTGTATCGTAACATCTTCTTCGTGAATGGTTACGATAGCATTTTGTGAATATGTATTTTCAGCTAATAGCGTGAATAGAGTACAGAAAATTAAAATAAAGGTTAGTTTCATGATGCGTAGCATTTTATGCTTCCAGTGGATTTCTTCCACGGGAATAAACATTCGATTTCTTTTTTTCATAATTTTGTAATCGACTTATGTTGATACTATGATAAATAAAATTTGTCTGGTGTTGACATCTCACAACCAGGGAGTGATTCCAGCGCTCTCTGGTTCTTTTTTTATCTTTTCCGGTGTATTACTTCATAGGCATTATTTTTTTAAGAAGTGAAACTATTTGATAACGATCTCGTTTGATTCATTGTCTCGTATATAATTAAATTTCATTTTCCGTTGCAATACCCTGAGAGCATAATCAACTCCGTCGCTTTGCCTGAATTTACCGGTACAACGGTATTCTAAAAACTGAGGATTTTCAACCGTAATCCGGATATCAAAGTAAAGGGAAAACTTTTTAATCAATTCTTCAAAACGTTCGTCATCCAGACAAATTAACCCTTCCCGCCAACGGAAATGCTCGAAATTGTCTATCGGCTCTACTTGTAGCCTGCCCGATGATTCAATTACTTTCTGATTCGGTTTCAGGATGACTTCCGGAGTTGTGCTTTCCGAAGAATGGATCTGCACCGAACCACTAAGCAATGATACTTCAAATACCTCATGGTCTTTGTATGCCAATACATTAAAATTAGTACCCAACACCTCTATATCGTATTTTTTTGTGTGTACGATAAAAGGTTGTTCCTTGTTTTCCTCCACATCAAAGAACCCTTCCCCGTTCAACTCAACGATACGCCGGCCATTCCTGAAAGAAGCAGGGAAATGTAAGGTAGACTGCGAATTTAGCCACACGGTTGTTCCGTCGTCTAGCGTAACCTGCGCCCGCTGACCGGGCGGTACCCATATCGATTGCCATTTCTCTTCAGACTGCTTTGCCGGGATAAACCACTGGGAAAGGGCAATCAGCAAGGCAACAGAAGCAGCAACAGTTGAGAATATCCAAGGATTAACAGACCGTTTATGACGGACCATCTGAGGTATTGGCTGCAAATCGGTGTTCACCAACAACGCATTCCACCCTTTTCTTTCTTTCAGATATGAGCGGTAATTATCAGCGGAAAGTTCCGTCCAATCCATGATTTCTTTCTCCTCTTCAGGAGTTGTTTCTCCGGCAAAATATTTATGTAAAAGGTCTTTATTCATCTTGTTGTAGAGGGATATTTCTTCCCATTCATATATAATAACACATAACTTGGTGAATACCCTTAATTAAAAGAATATTTTTTCTATTTTTGATTAGTGAATATGCACAAAAAAGGAATACCTGTAATGACAGAAGAACAGAGCAATTTGGAACTTTTTTCAATGCTGTTTGAAAAATTCAAAAAGCCATATATCCTTTTTGCTTATTCGTATGTAAGAGATATGAATGAAGCGGAAGATATTTATATGGATGTGATATTGCATTTCTGGGAAAACCGTAAAGAACTACCTACGAATCTGCATCTTCCTTCTTATTTGCTGACGGCTGTAAAAAACCGTGCCCTCAACTCACTACGCAGACAAAACATACAAAATGATGCCGGACAATTTCTTACAGAACACCAATCACGCGAAATAAATTTCCGCATAGCTTCATTAGAAGCCTGCGAACCTTCCGAATTATTCACAGAAGAAATACGACAAATCATCGAAACCACCCTACAAAACCTGTCTGAATACACCCGGATAATCTTTTTAATGAGCCGTTATGACAACAAAACCAATAAAGAAATAGCCCAAGAACTGGCTATTAACATCAAAACCGTAGAATACCATATCACTAAAGCCTTGAAAATATTCCGTGCCAACCTGAAAGACTACCTTCCTCTTTTCATTTTATGAAACAAAACATCTTATCTTTGTGAAAAATATTTGGTTATGAACGATAAAATCGCATTGTTCAAGAGGTGCCTACCTTTTTTGAGAAAAGCGCTTACCCTTTCGAAAAAAGGCAGGCATGAAATTATAAGTTACGATTTAGCAAAAGACTTTCTACTTACCCCTTTATAACGACGAAGCCCCACATATGTCGAATATGTAGGACTTGTCAATATAGTTTTAACCTTTCCGCGGAGGGAGGGGGATTCGAACCCCCGGTACAGTTACCCGTACGACAGTTTAGCAAACTGTTGGTTTCAGCCACTCACCCATCCCTCCTTTTTTAAGGAATCGGGCATTGCTTAATCAATGCGCGGGCAAAGATAGAGTTATATTTCTGAATAAACAAAGCTTTTTGATGATTATTTAAAGAAAAAGATGTTACTTTTGCGGGTGATTTCTGGTATTCAATTGATTATTAATTTATATGAAAAAGCAAAGTAAATTGAGACGTTCGTCTATTTTAATTGTATTTTCTATTCTTGTTCTTATCCTAGTTGTCGTTGGTTTTGGAGGCTATAAGTTATTGTATGTATCTAATTTTGAAACAAAAAAAACAGTTTATGTTTATATAGACCAAGGGGAGGATTTTGAAGATTTATGTAAACAATTGGTTGATTCGGCCGGATGTTTTGATATCAGTGGTTTCAAATGGGTAGCAGAATTATTGAAATATCCGGATAATCTAAAGACCGGGCGGTATGCCGTTGAACCGGGAATGGATAATATGACTTTACTGAATGTATTGCGAAGGGGGCAACAAACGGTTACCCGTATTACATTTAATAATATACGTTTGAAAGATGACCTTGCCGAACGTTTGTCGGAGCAATTAATGATTGGTAAAGAGGATATTTTGTCGCTGATCAATAACCCGGACTATTGTAATTCGTTAGGATTTACGATTGAAACAAAACCTGCGCTTTTTATCCCTAATACCTACGAGATCTATTGGAATATAACGGCTGATAAATTAACACAACGTATGTATCGTGAGTACAATACATTCTGGACGGATAGCCGTAAGGAGAAAGCCCAAGCCATAAACCTGACGCCTGTAGAAGTCGCAATAGTAGCTTCTATTGTAGAAGAGGAA
This sequence comes from Tannerellaceae bacterium, assembly GCA_031264865.1. Classification (GTDB taxonomy): domain Bacteria; phylum Bacteroidota; class Bacteroidia; order Bacteroidales; family Tannerellaceae; genus DFXE01. The sequence goes on from JAISDJ010000106.1 coordinate 22,939, forward strand.
ACAGCGGTGGCTGATGAGTATCCGGTGGTGGCAGGCCTTTATCTTAACCGTTTGAAACGAGGTATCCCTCTGCAAGCCGATCCTACGGTGAAATTTGCAGTTGGCGACTTTTCTTTACAACGTGTCTTATACCAGCACCTTGAAATAGAGTCGCCTTATAATACATATAAACATACCGGTTTACC
>JAISDJ010000110.1 GCA_031264865.1 Tannerellaceae bacterium
GTCGTATGTAGGGGACGAAACCATACAAAGCACTTCGCCCGTAGAGGGTTCGATCATGACGATACTGCCCAGTTTATTCTGCATGAGTTCCTCGCCGTAAGCCTGCAAATCCATATCCAGCGAAAGGGCCAGGTTCTTTCCCGAAACGGGCGCCACGTCGTATCTGCCGTCTTCGTATTTCCCTTTTATCCGGCCATGTGCGTCGCGGAGCAATATTTCCACGCCTTTTTCTCCCCGCAACACTTCTTCGTAAGAACGTTCTATGCCTGAACGGCCGGAATTGTCTCCCTGTACGTAGTAGCTGTTTTGTTCGATGTCCCGTTTGTTTACCTGCCCGATATTTCCCAATACGTGGGCGGCGTAAGGATACTCGTATTCGCGGATGGTGCGGTTCTGGATATAAAAGCCGGGGAATTTATACAGTTTTTCCTGCAATACGCCGTAGTCCTGAGCAGAAAGCTGATTCATAAATACCTGCGGCACATACGAAGAATAGCCCGGATTCAGGCGGCGGTTCCTGATGTCGGCGATGCGTTTGACAAACAGTTCTTTCGTGATGCCCACCGTATTGCAGAAGTCAAGCGTGTCGAACGGTTTGATTTCGCGCATAATCAGCATCACGTCGTAGGCCTGTTGATTAAACACAAGCAACTTATCATTCCGGTCGTAAATCATGCCACGCGAAGGATAGAGCGTCTTCTTCAGGAAGGCGTTACTGTCTGCCCACGCTTTATATTCATTTTCTATTACCTGAAGATAAAACAGCCGGACAATAAAAATGAGCACTACCAGTATAACGGACCCCGAAAGGATATAGCGCCTGTTCTCGAATGCGTATTTCGTATCAGTCATACCAGTTCATCTTCTCATTAAATAATTCGACAATACAAATCAAGAGCATCGTAGCGGCTATGCTCGATACAATACGGATCAGAAGGAACAGGGGATCGAACAGCGTCATCGATTCTATGATAAACAAGGTAAGATGGTGCAACACCACCAATATAAGCACATACCTGAGAAAACCCCCATACCCGAATGTCTTAAAGGAGGGAGAAAGGGCGTCGGGCAGTTCGTCGCCCATCAATATCTTGATGATAGCCGGGCGGACAAATCCGGCAAACGTGCAGGCGGCCGCATGCATACCCGGCGTATTGGAGAATATATCAATGATAAGCCCCAGTAAAAAGGAAAGGGACGTGACGCGCGTTGAAGTAAACCCAACCGGCATCTTCACGATAAAATAGAAATAAAGAAAAGGGGTAACCAGCCGCAGAAAGTAGATATTGTTCAGTATAAGCACCTGAATCAGTACAAACAGAACAAAATAGCAGATCCCTTTTATAACATTATTCATCGCCTTGTGCCTCCCGCTCTATCGCCCATTGTTTTTCCTGACGGAAGTTCCGTACTACCATCACATTGCTTAAACGCTGGAAGTCCGTTGCCAGCTCTATCTTCAGGGAATTGAAATTGTCGTCGCGCTGCCTTTCAAAGGAAGAAACAAATCCAACCAGGATGCCTTCGGGGAAAACCGCCGAATAACCGCTCGTCACGATGGTATCTCCAAGCTGGAACTGCACATGCCGGGGGAGTTCGTCAAGATTAGCATACCGGGCGCTGCGGCCGTTCCAGCTTAGCGAACCGATATGGTTGCTCCCCAATACCTTGCAACTCAGTTTGAATTTCGTATTGAGCAAGGGTAATACCACCGAGTAATAATCGGAAACAGTAGATACAACGCCCACCACCCCGCTTTCGGAAATAACGCCCATATCAGGCAATATCCCGTCTTCCCTGCCTTTATTCAGGGTAATATAATTGGAAAGATAGGTTACACTGTTGTTTATCACTTTGGCCGTTGTAAAGTCGTAGGGAAAGAAACGGGTGCTGTCGTTTACAAACGCACGGAATACGGCCGTGTCTGCTTTCATGGCTTCCAGCATATCTTTCATACGCAGCAGTTCCATTTCCAACCGGCCGTTACGCTCAAGAAGGTCTTTGTTTTTATCGCGTAAATTAAGATAAGAAGTCACCGAACCTGTAACCGATACAATATTCGCCGTTATTACATTTGCCGTACTGAACATGATGCTCTGTTGATAGGCATTATTACGATAAATCAGGACTACAGATACAAATTCAAGAAATATAAACAGAAACCAATGTCTCTTCCTTATCAGAAAGTCAAGCAGTTTGCGCATAATCAGTTGTCGATTGTCAATTGCCGACCGTCAATTGCTTTTATCGTATAAGAAAATTAAACTTTTCTATGTTTTTCAACGCTACGCCGGTGCCTTTCGCCACTGCGTGCAAAGGGTCTTCGGCCACATGAAAGGGTATATTTATTTTTTCCGTCAAACGTTTGTCGAGGCCTCTCATCAAAGCGCCTCCGCCTGCCAGGTAAATACCGTTGTGTACGATGTCGGCATATAATTCGGGAGGCGTCGTTTCCAATGCGCTCAAAATGGCGGCTTCCATCTTTGAAAGAGACTTTTCCAGGCAGTGGGCTATCTCCTGGTAGGATACGGAAACTTCCATGGGTAAAGCGGTCATCTGGTTAGGGCCATGCACTACAAAGTCTTCCGGGGGGTTATCCAGGAAGGTCAACGCCGAGCCTACATTTATTTTTATCTGTTCGGCGGTGCGTTCGCCTACTTTCACATTATGCTGCCGGCGCATGTATTCCATAATGTCGGCGGTCAGGTCGTCGCCCGCTATACGGATGGATTTGTTTGATACGATACCGCCCAGTGATATAACGGCGATTTCCGTTGTGCCACCGCCTATATCCACCACCATATTCCCTTCGGGGGCCTCCACGTCTATACCGATACCGATAGCGGCCGCCATGGGTTCGTAGATCATATATACGTCTCGCCCGCCGGCATGTTCGGCCGAATCGCGGACGGCGCGGAGCTCTACTTCCGTACTGCCCGACGGAATACATACCACAATACGCAACGAAGGCGAAAACCAGTGGCTTTTCGAACCGATCATCTTTATCATACCGCGAATCATCTGCTCGGCGGCAAAGAAATCCGCTATCACACCATCCCGCAACGGGCGGATGGTGCGAATGTCTTCATGTGTTTTACCATGCATCTGGCGCGCCTTTTCGCCTACCGCCAATACCTTATCCGTACGCCTGTCTAAGGCTACTACCGATGGCTCGTCTACAACAATCTTACCATTACTTATAATAATGGTATTCGCCGTGCCGAGGTCCATCGCTATTTCTTGTGTAAAAGAAAATAATCCCATTTGTTTTGCATCAATTAGTGTTTAAAATGACGGATACCCGTCTTCATCATCGCCAAACCGTGTTCATTACAATACTCAACCGATAATTTATCGTTTATCGAACCGCCCGGCTGGATAATAGCCGTAATCCCTGCCTTATCTGCTATTTCAACACAATCAGGGAAGGGGAAAAACGCATCCGAAGCCATTACGGCGCCATTCAGATCAAACTCGAACGAACGGGCTTTTTCAATAGCTTGTTTCAGAGCATCCACGCGTGATGTTTGTCCAACCCCACTGGCGCAAAGTTGTTTATTTTTTACCAGCGTAATCGCGTTCGACTTACTATGCTTTACCAGTTTATTAGCAAATAGCAAATCAGCTATCTCTTGCGGAGAAGGTTGTTTTTCCGTCATCGGTTCCAAATCACCTGCTGTCTGGATACTTAGATCCTTGTCTTGCACCAACACTCCATTCAATAAAGAACGGCATTGTACGGCAGATGTTTTTGCTTCCTTACGGATAAGTATGATACGGTTTTTCTTTTGCATCAACACTTCCAACGCATCCGTGTCATAATCGGGAGCAATAATTACCTCGAAGAAAATCTTATTAATTTCTTCTGCTACTTCCTTATTGATAGCAACATTGGTAATTAATATTCCACCAAAAGCGGATACAGGGTCGCCGGCCAGCGCATCTTTCCACGCCTCTGTTACAGAGCTACGTGAAGCAATACCGCAAGCATTATTATGTTTTAATATAGCAAAAGTTAATTCGTCAAATTCATCTATCAGAGTTACTGCCGAATCAATATCAAGTAAATTATTATATGAAATTTCTTTTCCGTGAATCTGGTCGAATACTTCATTAAATTTACCAAAAAATTGAGCTTTCTGGTGTGGATTTTCTCCATAGCGCAGATGCATCGGTTCGTCTACAGCCATGCGGAAAGTAGTACCTTCCTCATTATCGAAGTAATTAAAAATAGCCGTATCATAACCCGAAGAAACAGCAAATGCTTCTTTAGCAAACCAACGGCGGCTTTCCAACGTAGTTTCTGCGCCTTTCTCCTTCAATATATTCAATAAAGGCCTGTATTGAGCTTTCGAGGCTACAATTACCACATCTTTATAGTTCTTGGCGGCTGCACGTATTAAGGATATGCCACCTATATCTATTTTCTCTATGATTTCCTGTTCTGTTGCACCCGAGGCAACTGTTTCTTCAAAAGGATATAAGTCTACAATCACCAGGTCTATTTCCGGAATTGTATATTCTGTCAGTTGTTCCTTATCCATTACATGATCACGACGTGCAAGGATACCGCCAAACACTTTCGGATGAAGTGTTTTAACCCGTCCACCTAAAATAGAAGGATATCCTGTAAGCTCTTCAACAGCTTCACAAGGTATACCTAATGACTCGATAAATGTCTGGGTCCCACCGGTAGAAACAAAACTGACACCCTCTTCATGAAGCTTCTTTATTATTTCATCTAACCCATCCTTATGATAAACAGAGACCAAGGCACGTCTCATTCGCTTCGATGCTGTCATCTTTTATTTCTATGATTTACATTATTGATTTTAAAATACAAAAATAGGTAATTATTTCTAATTACTTAAAGATGAGAATAAAAAAACTTAAAAAAACTACATATCAGCAGAATCGACAGATTTTATATTCTATTATTTATCTATATTTCAATTATTTATTATAGTTCAAACTTTTCCTAAACAGGAAGTTGTAGTGGATATTAAGTTTCCTTTTCTCAAAAAGATGCCAACCTTTTTTCAAAAACGTAGGCATGAAATTATGAACACGATCTTGTTTCGTTACACTTTTTTTTCAATCTTTGTCATAGAGAACAAATTAAAAGGTATTTGTCTTTAGTAACTGAATAACTGTTTTTCAAAAAGTATAATTAATAACTTCTTAAAAAAAAGAAATCATGAGAACAATTTTTAGTTTTATCCTTACCGTTTTATGTCTGTCGTCTTTTTCTGCGAACACGTTTGCACAAGGCGTTTATTTTCTTGACAAACAGGGAGCGGAAGTTGAATATGTGATAAAAGACGGAAAAGGAAGTGTTCAATCTTACACAAAGATGGTAGTTACAGACGTGAAAAAAGAGGATGCGGAAAACTTTTCCATCACCTATACTACTGAGGCTTTCAACAAAAACAAAAAATCACTGATGCCGCCTATTACAGTAACAATAAGAGTTTTAGGCGGGGTAGTAGTATTCGACCCGAAAGCCATGATGGGCGAAGCCGGCGAAAACATAGAGATCAGCGGGACATATCCTTTACTTCCGGCAACGCTTGCAGTGGGCAATGAGATCGGAGAATATTCCTACACGACGAAAGTATTGGGCATATCCACCACTGTTTCAGGAAATAACAAAGTGACGGCCCGGGAAGAGGTAAAAACAGACGCCGGTTCATTCGACTGCTTTAAAGTAGAAAGCGAAGTAAGCACAAAAGTGATATTAAAACCCGTAAAAACAAAAACAATCAATTGGTACGCCAAAAATATCGGCATCGTAAAAACCGAAGCCTACGACAACAAAGGAAAACTTCAAACCGTACAGGAGTTAGTTTCACTAAAAAAATAACCCAAAACAAGAAAGTCGGATGATTTGGGTTGTGTCATATCACCGTTTCGTTTTTTTTATCTTTTATGTTCCTTGCGAAGTTACTAAAATCAGGTTAAATAATAAACACATTACATCTCTTATTTGTTAACTTTGCAAATGACGAATCAATATAAATAAGATGAAAATGAACGTACAAGAACGTCTTGCCGCCCTTCGGGAAACGATGAAAAGGCACGGGATAGATGCCTATATTATCCCAAGTTCCGATCCACATCTAAGCGAATATGTGCCTGCCCGGTGGAAATCACGTGAGTGGATATCCGGCTTTACCGGGTCTGCCGGGACGGTTGTCATTACAGCTACAAAGGCCGGATTATGGACGGATTCCCGTTATTTCCTGCAAGCTACCGAACAGCTAAAAGGTACAGGTATCGACTTATATAAATGGATGCTTCCGGAAACGCCTTCCATTCATGACTTCTTGCTGCATGAACTGAAAGAAGGAGAAACGGTTGGCCTCGACGGACAATCATACAATGTGACAGATGCTCGTAATTTAAACAAAAAACTAACAAAGAAAGGTATCAAGTTAAATACGTCTATCGACTTGATTGATGAGATATGGACCAATCGCCCGGCGATTCCCACTAATAAAATCTTTGAACTTCCGGTAGAAATCACAGGGCAATCCGTACACGATAAGTTGGATGCGATTAATGACAAGCTCCATAAAGCAGGCGCCGACTGTCTGATAGTATGCGCTTTGGACGAAATTGCATGGACATTTAATATACGCGGAAATGATGTAAGCTATAATCCGGTGGCGGTAAGTTACGCTTTCGTTTCCGAAAATGAAACCGTATTATTTATCTTGCCGGAAAAACTAACGCCCGAAATTGCAGAACATCTGAAACAAGAAGGGGTCATTCTGGCCGACTACAACAAGATTATACCTTATCTCGCTCAATTACCGGAAACGACAACCGTCTTTATTGATCCTGCCCGAACAAATGCTGCATTGTTCAATGCGATACCTAAAGGATGCGAAATCATAGAAGGTATTACGCCTGCCAATCATCTGAAAAGTATAAAGAATCAGACAGAGATAGAAGGATTTCGTAATGCGTTGGTAAAAGATGGCATTGCGCTCACCCGTTTTTATATCTGGCTGGAAAGGCAATTGGCCGAAGGAAATAGGGTAACGGAACTGAGCAGTACCGAAAAGCTATCCGCTTTACGTGCCGAACAGCCATTATACATATCTGATAGTTTTAATACAATTTGCGGGTATGGCCCTCATGGCGCAATTGTACATTATAGTGCTACACCGGAAACGGATGCAGAAATCAAGCCGGAAGGTATCTTACTTATGGATTCGGGTGGGCAATACCTGGATGGCACAACCGATATAACCCGTACCATTGTGCTGGGAGAACCTACCGAACAGATGAAAAAAGATTTCACCCGTGTATTAAAAGGTACAATAGGAATTGCCAAGTGTAAATTTCCTTCCGGTATACGGGGTTGCTTGATTGATGCCTTTGCCCGTAAAGCTTTATGGGATACAGGCATACAATACCTACATGGCACCTGTCATGGGATAGGCCATTGCCTAAATGTTCACGAAGGGCCGCAAAGCATTCGTATGGAAGAAAATCCTGTTGTATTGGAACCGGGTATGGTGATGAGCGACGAGCCCGCCATGTATCGTGAAGGCCAATACGGCATACGAACCGAAAATATGGTGTTAGTCATAGAAGACAGTGAAACCGAATATGGTAAGTTCCTTACCTTCGAAACCTTAACATTATGTTATATCGATACCCAATTAGTAATACCTTCTATGCTTTCCGTACGCGAACATGCCTGGTTAAACAAATATCATCAAATGGTATATGATAAACTAAGCCCGCATCTTGCCGAAGAAGAAAAAGCGTGGCTAAGAGAAAAAACAAAAGAAATATAAATCAATTGTCAACTAAAAACAGATGGCTTTAATAAAATCAGTGAGGGGATTTACTCCGAAAATAGGAAAAGACACCTATCTGGCGGATAATGCCGCTATTATCGGAGATGTTGAAATAGGTGAAGGATGTAGTATCTGGTTCGGAACGGTACTACGCGGTGATGTAAACTCCATTCGTATCGGAAATGGGGTGAACGTTCAGGATGGTTCGGTACTGCATACATTATATGAAAAGTCGACCATCGAAATCGGTAACGACGTCTCCATAGGACATAATGTAACCATACATGGGGCAACAGTTTGCGATGGTGCCTTAATCGGTATGGGATCGGTCGTTTTAGACCATGCAGTGATTGGCGAGGGAGCGATAGTTGCCGCCGGTTCGGTAGTACTTAGTAATACAATCGTAGAGCCCGGAAGCATTTATGCCGGCGTACCTGCTAAATTCGTAAAGAAGGTAGATCCTGAACAATCCAAAGAAATCAATCAAAAGATAGCGCGCAACTATCATATGTATGCCGGATGGTATGGGGAATAAAAAAGGAGTCAAAGGAGTTAGAGTAGTCAAGGAGTTAAGGAGACAGGGAGTTAAATTAAAGGTGTTCCTGACTCCTTTAACTACTCTGGCTACTCTAATTACTTTAACTACTTTCTCTTCCTGCCGGGAAGAGAAGAGGGAAATCAGTTATGATTTGCCGGTTACATTCAATCCTCCAGCTTATATTTGCTATAAAGCGCCGGCAGCTATCACTATCGATGGTATATTGTCGCCCGAAGAATGGGATTTGATACCTTGTACATCTGCCTTTGTAGATATTGCAGGGGATGCTCAACGCAAACCCTTCCTGCAAACAAGAGTCAAAATGACTTATAATGATAAGGGGCTTTATTTGGCAGCTATGATGGAAGAACCGCAGATACGTGCTGATATGACGGTACATGATTCTCCTCTCTATCTGAATAATAATTTTGAGTTTTTCTTCAACCCTACAAATGATACACATAACTATGTAGAGTATGAAGTAAACGCCCTGGGTACGGAATGGGATTTATTCCTTACCAAGCCATACAGGGACGGAGGATTAGCCTTTAGTAACTGGGAATTTATGGGTATGAAATCAGCCGTACATATCAACGGAACATTAAATAACCCCGACGATATGGATACATCCTGGAGCGTAGAAATTTTCCTTCCCTGGCAATCTGTTTATCAATTAAAGCCGGGAAAAAACAAACCGGAAGCCGGCGAACAAATTCGCGCTAACTTCTCACGCGCCGAATGGGAGGAAAACGAAAAGGATGGAGATAAAAAGGGTAACGACTATTTCTGGGCATGGGCTCCAAGCAATGTAAAAAACATCCACATGCCCGAATTTTGGGGATTCATCCAACTATCCGACCGACAAGCGGGTACAGGAGAAGAAACCTTTATAAAACATCCCGACGAAGAAACCAAATGGATACTACGCAACCTATATTACCGCCAGAACCAATACTATAAAGCTTTCGGCGAATATGCTACTTCACTTGCCGATTTAAAAGCAGACGACGTATGCCCGGAAGGATCAATCGCCCAACTTACCTTAAAGAATACACCGTCTATGTACGAAATCACCCTCCCCTCGCCTAACGGAAGAGTTTGGAGTATCCGGCAAGATGGGTTGGTTTGGAGTAATTAAAGAAGAGGTATTATCTTTCTTTAATCCATTCCGATAGATCATTCAAAGCTTCTTCGTTAAATGTCTCCTCTATGGCTCCATATTCACTGGGGAGGCCGGTTCTTGCTGTTTGAAAAAGATGATTCAGATTGAAATAGGGTTTTGTCCGAACGTTTTTATTGCCATTGGCTGTAACATCATTTAATATGGCCGAAAGGTTTTCGGCGGAAGGAACCTGCAAATCACGCATTCCATTTAAGGCGAAAACCGGACACTGGATATTTTTAAAGTATTCCTTTGGGTCATATTGCAGAAAACTAACAATCTCTGGAGAAGACAATTGTTGAATGGCCGGTTCGATTTGTTTTTCTACCGGAGTGCCTGTAAATATCTTTGTAATACCTTCCCTTAGTTCATACACACTTTTTGCCTTTACAGCTATCTGTTGGGCTTCAGCCATATAGTCATTAAACTGATTGATATATTCATCAGGGATAGCAGTGGCTTGAAATAGAGCCTTGCGCTGCATCGCCAATAATTCCGGCCCCGTAACTCCTACACCGGCCAATGTAATGATAAAAGCGGGAACATTTTGCGAAGCCAACATAAATGCAATGCATCCTCCTTCGCTATGCCCGATGAGTCCTATTTTATCCTTGTTTATTTCTTTCCTTGTTTTTAAATAATCAACGGCCGCCTTTACATCTGCTGCAAAATCAGCCAACGTAGCTTCACTATAATTTCCTTGCGACTCTCCTACTCCCCGGTCGTCAAAGCGCAAGACGGCTATTCCCTGGCGTGTCAGATAGTCGGCCAACACAAGAAAAGGCTTATGTCCCATTATTTCTTCGTCTCTGTTTTGCGGGCCGCTGCCCGATATCAATACTACAGTCGTAACGTTGTCCGACGATTTGGGTAAGGTAAGTGTTCCGGTCAACCGAATACCGGCTTCCTTGTTTTCAAACGTTACATTCTCCACCTTATATGGAAAAGGGGGTATGGGTTCTTGTGAATGTGTAACGGAAGCAATTTCTGTGTGCGATAAATCCAATTTCTGCGTTTGCCCCATTTGAGTAAACGAGCCTTTGATGATTCCATCTTTACCTATTGTTCCTTTATACAAAAAGTCAATATTGTCTATACGTATGATTAGCTTGTTCTTCTCACAGGTTACAGCCGTTACGGGAATCTCTTCTTCTGTCTGGTCGGGGCTCTGCATGATAGCAGTATACTCGTAGCCGGATTGTTTAATATCAAAAACAATACGCATGTTGAATCCTCCCATATCAATACTTCCATACCATTTACCGGTGATATCGGATGGATATGAACATGAAAAGACAGAGAACAAAACCAAAACGGATAGAATCAAAAGCTGTTTCATTTCTCAGGCATATTTTATTTTAGCAATTTATAATCATGCAAATATAACAGGTTATTTCTTTGTTGAGGGATTATTTTTTCACAAAAGCAGAAACCAGGTGAATAGTATTAACAGACATGGGTGAGTTAATATTAATTTAACGTGAGTCCGATATAAGAAAAGAGATAAAAAGTTGTTGCAACAGAATACTCATTGTGTTTTCTGATTAAGACGCTGTAGGGCGTCTGTTTAATGTGGTTGCCCCAGATATTCCAATCTTATATCGAACTCATGTTAATTTATTTTTTATTTTTCTTGGGATAACTCTTTTTATTTTCTTCCATTTTCATCTTTTCAATAAAAATCGGAGCCGAATCAGAAGAACGTATCTGTGTAATAGTAGCTTCAGGCATCGTTATTGCACCAATGGTTATTAACTGATCATAACCGATTGAGCCTCTATATGGACCAAAGCTCTTACCATTCGCATTTATATTGACTTCAAAACTAGTTACTGCACCACTTTCACTTCCGTAATAATGAACTTGAACTAAATAAACTCCACTTGGAGCTTTGGCCCAATGAATATGTTCTGGCCCTGGGCCAACCACATCGTCCCTATCTAACCATCCACCTGAAACAGATGACATATTGTAATATGCAATTTCTTCACCATAAGGGTCTGTAACATGTAAATCAATATCGGTATTTCCACTTAATTTGTGCCAATCCAAGCGAACTGTTAAATCTGCATCTTTCTCTAATATTGCAGTAAATATAACTTCATTAGAAACCTCTTGTCCTGTTATCATATCTATCACAATAGCTCTTACTTTTTGTTCCCCCTCATCTCCAAGTGTCCAGGAAGTCTCTGCAAAATTTGTTTCATTGGTATCTGTAATTCTTTCAGAAACACTACCACCACCAGACAAAACTTCAAATTTAACTTTTTGATAGTTACTTTCAACAAAAGTCCCATCGTCTGCCTTTGATGATACTAAAACTTGAATCGGTAGTAACAACTTTTGATTGGCAAAACCTCTTTGTTCATCCGTACGTTCAACCTTAACTAATGAGGTTTCCGTACAAGATGATACTTCACCATTATAATAGCAAAGACAAAAATCTACTTTTTCGGGAGCTTTTATTTTCCATCCAACTCTCAACAATGCATTGCTTGCTCCTTTAATACGACTATAGTAGTTCAAACCTTTCGCTGCTTTTTCTAAACGCGACCCTGCATTTGGATATTTTTCATAAAACGCTTTCCCTTCTGAAGTTATTTTAAACACGTCATCCGTGAAATAATCGACTGCCACATCTGCAAGTTCTTTAAGCATATCTACAGGATCTGCTCCTGGTTGAAGGGCCAATAACCCATCCATTTGCGCTTTTTCAGAGATATCATATATAAAAGAATCAAGCAATTTATCTTGAAACACAGGAAATCCAAATTCATCAAACAAATCTTTAAATAAATTCCAATAAAAATCAAGATCATTTCTCATAAAAAGAAACTTATATTCGCCTTCATCTGTGAATTTAAACTCTACCGGCTCTCCATTTCCCAAATCACCCCATGCACCGGAACTCCAGCCATAAGTTGCTTGTTTTATTAATTCCCAACCTCCATAACCATCTCGTGTTGGAATAACCATCTTTTGTATACCAATTATAGAATGATATATCGTTCCATCATATTTGGGTGATAATGCGGTATTGGTTATACTCATAATATTATTCTTGATTTCCACTAAAAATGGATACGGATTGTTTATATTTAAGAGTTCCCAATTTGATATGACAGAACGAGTCATTGTGTTATTCCCACCGCAGATATCCTCCATAAGATTACTTAATGCTAATAATAAAGACATATTATTCGTATCAAAAATATCTTGTCTGTTTTCAATAGACATAGCAACTTCATTATACAAATCCTGATAATGCTCAGCATTCGTAATTAAAGTTATTAATTTGTAAAAATCATCTCCGGTTATCGGGGATAATAGAGGATGTGATGTCACTAAAGCCAGAACTGTACTCTGTACGTCAATATTTATATAATCGTTAGATGAATAAAATCCACGTGCCATTAATATCGTATTATCATTGTTATCATCAACAAACAACAACTGTGGTATATCACAAATTATTGAAGGAACCTCAAAATTGCCTCCGTCTAATCTACTTTTTCCCATTACAGTCTGGACCGACAAATCTGTTCCATCAATATTTACAGTACCTTTAACCGTACCATTTTTTATTTCTTCAGTAGGTTGTACAATACTACTATCTTCTATCACATTTGTATAACATCCCGTCAAGATAAACACAAATATTAGTACCTGAATTATTTTAAAAAAACTTTTCATGCTGGTTTAATTTTGAAGTTAAAATTTAAAAGTTAAATATGCTCTCCAGCCACTAAGTTTCATTTTCAATTTGCTTGAAACTTCATCATCATTATTTGATACGAATTCTTTATAATCGCAATTACCGAATTGAGATTCTATACCCAAACCGATTACACCATAAGAAATAGAACCACCACCCACGAAAAAGCTAGCATAATTACCATAGAAAGCATCGTCTGTATAAAGCCCAGAGAAAGTGGGAGCATATCTGAAATATCCATGTATGTCCAATTTATCAACAGGATTAATGGTTATAGACGGACCTATATGCATTGAGATTTCCCCTTGATAGTATTCATATTTTTCAGTATCCAAATTGGTGATATATTCTATTTTATAATTGGTATAGTTCATATCAAACCAAGTAGCGTCAATGCCGAAGCGAATCATGTTAGCTATCGGCTCTTTATGGAGATAAAACGTTCTTCCTACAGAGAATGCCACACCATAATTACTTTTTAGTTCAGGGAAGTCATCTTGAGTCATCTTCATATTTGTGAAACTGAGATTGATGTATTTCTTCCGCAATTTTGTTTCTTTGCCGTCTTCTTGGGCTTGTACCGCTGTAAAAACCAAAAGGAATGCAAAAAATAAAATGATCTTTTGTTTATTCATTATTTCATATTTCGTTAATATAGAAAAAGGCGTGTAACCATATTCAAGAACGAATGGAATGCTTTTTCATGGTTTATTACTAGTATTTTTAACTATTTCGGGAAAGTGTACTGTCCAAAGATAACTTTCATAAGCGTTCATTTCGCGTTCTCAATCCATTGGCATATTGATTTAATTCGTTAATACTCACATTTATCATTACAAAGATAATGTCTTTGTACTGGAAAAGTTGTGATCTCTTTAGAAAAAAGAGTGACATTTTCTTTGTTATCTATACCTTTGCAAAATAACAAATCTTTTAAACAATATACAGTATGAAAAGAAACAAATTATGGATGGCTCTCTTTGCTTTGGGAATTGCGCTATCTGTACAAAGTCAGCAAACGAATGGTGGAATTTCTTCCGAAATGCTCCATCAAATCAAACAATCGTATCAAGGAACGGCAACAGACAAAGCGCTTCGGAACGCTATTACGAATAACGACATCAACAAACTGGCCGTTAATCTGGAGAGTAAGAATCATTTTGATACTTATTTTTCCGACAAAGTAGACAGTAAAGGTATTACCAATCAGAAATCGTCCGGCCGTTGTTGGTTATTTACCGGATTAAATGTTTTCCGCTCTAAAATTATTGCCAGGCATAATTTATCCGATTTTCAGTTCTCGCATAACTATCCTTTCTTTTGGGACCAGTTGGAAAAGGCCAACCTCTTCCTTCAAGGGATCATTGATACACGTGATAAACCGGCAGACGACAAAATGGTGGAATGGCTCTTTAAAAACCCACTGAGCGACGGCGGGCAATTTACCGGAGTGGCCGATATCCTGACCAAATATGGCGTAGTCCCTGCCGATATTATGACCGAAACATACAGCAGCGAGAATACCCGTATGATGGCAAACCTGATTTCTCTGAAATTAAAAGAGTTCGGACTGCAATTGCGCGAACAGGCAACTACAGGAAAGAAAGGAACCGATCTGGAAAAAAAGAAAACCGAAATGCTGGGTACCATATACCGCATGTTGGTATTAACACTGGGCGAACCGCCCGCTTCCTTTACCTGGACGTTAAAAGATGCCAAAGGGAATCTTGTTTCTACAAAAGAATATACCCCTCAATCATTTTACCGGGAGTTTATCGGCGCCGACTTAAAGAATAATTATGTGATGCTGATGAACGACCCCAGTCGCGAGTACTACAAACTGTATGAGATAGATTTCGATCGTCATGCTTACGATGGAAAGAACTGGACGTATGTAAACCTACCGGCAGACGATATTAAAGAAATGGCTATTCGCTCTATTAAAGACAGCACCATGATGTACTTCTCTTGCGATGTAGGAAAATTCTTCGACCGTGAACGTGGTTTGCTGGATGTAAACTATTACGATTACGGTTCATTAATGGGAACTACTTTTGGCATGGATAAAAAACAACGTATCCAGACATTCAGCAGCGGTTCTTCTCACGCAATGACACTTATGGCTGTAGATTTAGACAAGAACGGCAAACCAGGAAAATGGATGGTAGAAAACAGTTGGGGCCTCGGCGCCAACAACGGACACCTTATCATGACCGATGAATGGTTTAATGAATATATGTTTCGCTTAGTTATTGAAAGCCAATATGCCACCGATAAGGTAAAAGAGATCCTTAAACAAAAACCTATACGCCTCCCCGCATGGGATCCAATGTTTAGTGAAGAAGATTAATCTTCTTCACTAACCTTATTATGCATCATAAGTCAATTCAAAGAATAAAGAAGAAACTAAAGCAACTCCAATCAGAATACACATCAAAATAAGCAGTCCATTGATGTATTTTGCTTTCGGTTTTGTGTCTTTGTGCAAATCCCGGATAAAATATTCCTTGAAAAATAAATACAAGGCAGGGATAGAAACACTTGCCAGAATAAAATCTTCGGGAATTTTGAAAAAATACGTTTTAGTCAATCCAATCAATGACCAATGGCATAGTAATAATACGATGAAGATATTAACCTTCCGGGAATATAAAAGCAATAAGCCGATAGTAAAAGTAACTACGGAGCAAGGCATTACAGGGGAGGTTATTTCGGGATAGTTTAGTCCTCTCAGTAAAGAAAACAAGGGATAGATGAAGGGTAGCAACAACAAAATGTAAGCGAATGTCTTATACCTTTTATTATATTCAAAGGTGGTATAACCTGTAATCGTATCCCACAACCATGCAATGGTCATAACTCCCCAGAATAAGGCCATCAGGGTATTATAACTTCTCTCTGCACAATAAATAAGGTAATATACAACCGAGATCCACAGATAGACAGTCGTCAGGTATATCTTCATAGAGAGTTTTACCTTGGGGCTATCTTTCCGAATAAGCAAAATCGTAAGTATAAGGCCGGTTACGACAATGATGAGCTGGCAAATCCAGGTTGCCGAATTATATAATCCGATTGTTTTCCAAAAAGTATTCATAGCATTATAGTTTATGGCGGGTTAATGAAGTAGCTCGCTTGGGAAATAAAAACATCGGTAACGTTGCCCCAACAGCCAGCAAAAAAACAACTGTCACTGCGATTATAGTATTGGAGAAAAACATCTCCATGTATTTTACTTTTTCCACTGGATTTTCTATGGATTGTAAAAACATGATCAACGAAAATACCATATTATAAGCAAACTTACCGGGAATCATAGGTAATAAAGCCGGAATGTAAAGTACGGTCATGGGCGAATAAACCTTCTTCCCAAACCACAAACTCCCCAACCCGATAATAAAAGCGCCGATCAAAGAAGCTCCGGCAATCTCAAACCCGGCATAGGTCATTAAACAGTAACGACAAGTATGCCCTACGGCTGCCAATAAAGCAATATAACGAAAGGCTTTGAGTGGAGGATCGGAAATAGCGCCGAAACCAATTCCTGCTATGGCCGCAAAAAAAGCATCCGAAAAAATATCCTTTAAAATCATATCAAACTATCTTTAACTATAAACAGTGTAGAAGCCAAACCTATGGCAATGCAAACAATCAATAAAGAGGCCTGTGTAAGCCGGGCAAAACCCGTTAACGTATGCCCTTCTACAATATCAATAACCCCATTAATGAGCGGTACGCCCGGAACCAGAAATAATACACTGGTAGCAAGGGCAATATCCGAAGTGGTATCAAAAATTAATGACGTAGAAGCGCACAGGGAAGCAATAAAGGCGGATAAAATAAAAACAAGGTAATGATTCAGATAAACCGACATCCTTTGCTTTAGGAACAAGCCTGCCAGTGTAGATGAAAATACAATCCCGGTAGAAATCCAGTCGCCTCCGAAAAGCCTGCAAAAAGAGGCGTTTGCAAAACCGACCAGGATTAAGACAAATAACGGATGGATAGACGGGGCTGCTATAATCTTTGCGTACTTTTCGCGCAGCGTTTCAAGTGGAAGACACTCATCATACGTTTCCCAGCTCAACGCGCTTAATTCCGAATTATGTTCAAAACTGATAGGAAGAGAAGGGATATCAACCACCTCGTTGTGATATTCCTTCGTTTCGCTGTCGTGCAATGTCAATATCAAACTTTTCTGGAATACACTGATGTGCATACGATAACGATAAGCTTCGGCTATCCTTTTACTACTCCGTATCACCCTGGAAGTATGAATGCCGCACCCCATCATGTGCGAAGCATATTCGGCAATAAATTCGCCGACCTCTACTAAAGGTTCTTTTTTATTGTCCATGAATTGAATCAAAAAATCATTTGTCTTAATAATGGCGTATCCCTTTTTTTTCAGGGGGACAAAGATAATCATAATCCAGGAATTCACAGTGCCATTTACAATACTTCTTTACTTTATAGGGTATTTTGTCATTCTGCCATTTTACTCTTCCCCGATCTCGCTTCCGATTTTTCATTATGATGTCTCCACCAAACCATTATAATGCTTTTGTAAAGACATCACAATGCTTTTGCAAAAGCATAATAATCCTTTCCTCAAGACTCCGTAATGGTTTTCTGAGGCAAACCTTGCGCAAAATATTCAATCATTAAGTCCGTGTAATTCTGCGTAATCCGTGTATTCCGTGTGCCATAATAACAAGTTTAAGCCCCCTAAACAAATCGGGCAGGAAGTGGCTTGTGCTCTCCCTGCCCGACGATTTAGTTACGATTCAATGAAATGGATCGTTTACCGGACAACTATTTTGAATATCTTCCGGCCTTCACTCTTTTCTGCATGCAGGATATAGACACCCGACGGTAAGGTGAGGGCGTGGGATTCATCCGGGCTGTTCACTGTAAACGCCTTCACTGTCTGTCCGTTGATAGAAACTACCTGGCAACGGTAACCTTCGAGATTTTGAACGTAGAGGATTCCGTTGGTGTAAGATACCACTGCCGGAGCGGTAGCGGCCGGATCGATAGACGTCGGCGTTCCTTTCGTCTTAAAGCTCGTGGTAAGCGTAGTGATTACTTCCGCAGCACTATTATGTATACGTACCACTTCTACATCCACTTCATACGTCGTGTTGGGTTTCAAAGTAGACAGGGTGATGGAAATGGCATTGGTAGCCGCGCGCAAAGCGTAAGCGATATCCACTTCTCCTTCGGCATTTACTTTCAGGGTGATAAGGGCTTGTCGCCGGTTATTTACCATCTCGTATACATGCATCAGGTAATAAGCGGCGGAAGCCATTTTCGGGAAGGTGATGGCAGCGGCTTTATCTTCTATCGAAGAAACGTCTGCATTCACGGCTATATCCCGTACCATAACCGTACAAGTAGCTTTCACATCGTCTATCGAGGCAGTAATTATGGCGGCTCCCATACCTACGGCCATCACTTTACCGCTCGATGTTACGTCGGCTACGCTGGCGTCACTTGTGCTCCACTTAACGGTTTTGCCCGTAAGACCTCCCGATAGCAACACTACGCTCAGGCTGGCCGTTTCTTTTACGTTCATAATGAGCTGGGTGGTATTAAGGGCGATCGAATCCTTCGTTGAGGTGCTCGGAGCTATCACCGTTACCATACAGGTATCGGCTTTTGTGCTGTTGAGGTCTCTTACGATGATATTGGCAATACCATGCGAGAGGCCTTTCACCAATCCACCACTTGTAACGGTGGCCACTTCGGGATGCGAACTGCTCCAGCGTACGCTTGGATAATGCGCCGCCGCCGTGAGGGCAAGCCGGTATTCATCACCCGGTTTGATGGTCACCTTTTCGGCCGTCAGTTCAAAGGGATACTCTACAATGGCGGCCTCGGCTTCCACCGTCACCGTAATGGATTTTGTTACCACCTGTCCGTTCGAGTTTACTTTGAGGGTAAGCGTTGTCTGCGTATCTTCCGCCACTCTCTTCACCGGGGTGATGATCAGCGAATCGCGCCATACCCGCGCCGTAATCAGGTCTTCGCCGTTTTTCAGGATAGGCGTTTTGATGATGGCGGCATCCAGATTATCGGTGTCGGTCACTTTATCGCCCAGATAGATGCGGGTGGTTTCCCTGATGGAAACATTACCCAGGTCACTGGAGATAACCGGGGCGTAGTTGTCGGGGAATATCCAGAGGGCGCTCCATATCGGCGCTCCGGAAGGAAGTGCTTTCCATTCTTTTGTTTCCGGGTTTACTTTTACAAATTCACATTTACTGATTACCGGGTTTATATGCCAGGTCGTGATGGCCACATAAAGTTCGTCCGTTTCTGGATGGATACGGAAAGGGCAACCGTACATATTAAATTTTTCGTTGGTATAACCCTCATAAGTCGGATATTCATGTGAGTCGAAAACGGTTCGGATCTCCTTCGTATCAATATCATATTCGTATATGTAGCGTCTTAACCAGTCGCCACCGCCGCCTACCCAGTAGATACAGTTTTTCTGTGCGCTTGCGCAGAGAGGGTCGGCCTGCCAGGCTCCCCAGCTTGCCGGAGGAGCCACGCCTTCGCGAAGTGCTATTTCCTCCATTTCGAGCAGCCACGGGTCGATGCGTATCAACGCATTCCGGGGGGCTTCACCCAACGCTCCGGTGGATTCATACAGGGTGCCGCCGGCCCATAAGTTGCCGTCTTTCGATTGCGTCAGCACGGAATAGTTCCCTTTCAGGATGGTCTCCAATTGGTGGGTCAGGGCATTGATTACAAGTATCCCCGCATTTTGCTGTATGGCAAACACCCGGTCGCCTACCCGGAGCATCGTTCCCACCTGTCCTTTATAAAGACTGGGATCGAGATTGGGATTCTTCTCTTCATCCGGATTGGAATCGGGATCCGTTTCATCCTCCGGGTCCGGATCGATAAGCGTTCCTTCAATCGGTTTGAAAGGCAATTCCTTCACCACATTACCGGCGTCCGCCGTAGCGCCGAGCAGTTCGTCGAATTTCACAACGGCGATACCTCCCGACGTTCCCACATAGCCCGTATTTTCATCCACGCCGAGGAAAGCGCGACCGTCCATCATCTTTGAATCGTCGTTATGAATGTATTTAAATGCTTTATGATGCGCCAACGCAGTCTTGTCGGCTATGGCAAGACGGTTTTCCTGCTTGGATACAAAAAAGAAGTGATCGCCATAGATAGTGGCAAATTGGGTGGTGATTCCTGTTTCCTGGCCATTATTGACGGTTCGGTAGATATTCAGGTCCCAAATACCAGTCTCTTCGTTTATAAAATGAATTTCTCCGCAGGCAGGAAAAGTACCTTCGCCAAGGAAGAAGGCGCCCTTTACATTCGAGTAGTAAGGGTCGTGGAAAATATAAACACAACTGTCGGAAAGCAAAGGATTCTCATCCGAAATAGCCTTAAGGATTACTTTACCTGCCTTTTTGCCTTTGAGCGTAAAGGCTTTCCAGTCGTTATTATATGCAAGCGTGGCAACTTCCGGGTCATCTATGCTGTAGGTGTAATTTTTGTCTATGGCATTATCCGGAGCGATTGTAGGACGATGTTCTCTGTTCAAATCAAACTCAACCCCCCAAAGCGACCGAATCGTGTCTGTCTCCACTGTAAAATAAAAACCGGTTACACGCACATAAGGCTTCACTTTGATAGTAACCGAAGCCGTAAACCGTTCACCATCTTTACCCGGAGCAACTGTCGTGGCGGTGAATGTTACTTCCCTGTTTTCCGATCCATCTCCCTCTACATAAAGAACGTGTACCTGCCCATTTTCATCAATCGTGGCGATATCCGTATCGCTACTTTCCCAAGTAACCGCTTGGTCGCAGCCATTAGGATCAATCGCAGCTGTCAGCTTAAACGTAGTATTACAAAGAATCTCCGCGCCTTCATCTATTCCGCGAACAGTTACTTTCACAGGATAAACAGTTTCTATCGGTTCCTCTCCATAAAGCGTTTGCCAGGCTCCGGCATGGGAAGCCTTCGCATAGTTTATCTTCGTACCCGCCAAATCGTATTGAGGGAAAGACACACTCTCTACTGCCGGATTTGCGGGCAATATTTTATAGGCCGGACCGCTACCGTCAGCCACAACCACCTTGTAAATACCGTCTGCGTAATACAAAGGAGCGTCTGCGTCCTGAGCTACAATTTTGTCTGTTGCCTGATTATTTGATATACCTCCCCAAGAGCCATTGATAGAGCCCTGAATAACATTGTAACCATTGAAAGATAAATAACTTTCAGGAATACTGATTGTATAATTTGTTCCTGTATTGTTAGGGTCTACAAATACACAATTGGTAAAGTAAGAAGCATTCGATAATTTAACAAAAGGTTGATTTCCTTCATATTTTCGAACAAATGTACAAGATACAAAGGATACCTTTTTTGCTGACGAAGCAGATTGAACATACAAACTGTTTTTAGTACTATTATTCTCTGCGATAAAAGCACAACTTTCAAATAGGGTCTCGTCATTAGTCAGAATAGTAACTGAATTTGTCGCTCCATCAGTTGAACGAAAAACACAATTGCTAAACACTACTGGAGAATTGCAGCTAACAGCATAGATATCTTTAAAATATAACTTTTCTAATCTAACACTTGCAAATTTTCGGTTAGCATTATTCGCTAAATAAAACATTTTGCTAGCTGATGTAAGGGCTACTCCATTCCCAATAATCGTAATATTCTTCTCTCCTTTATTTCCGTCCGGATAAAAAGTAGCAGTTATATTTATTGTTTTGTCTTTTAAATCGTCAGTAAAAAGCAGCGTATCCTTATCAGCGATATTTAACATTTCGTAAATAAAAGATCCTTCTCCTGTATTTGTTCCATCTGTATTAGTTACAGTTCGAATACCAGCTTGGGTAATCCCCGTGGAGAATAAACACAATAACAGACTTGGTAATAATTTGTTATTCATGGATTGAATTGATTAAAAGAGGCTGCCAAACAGATGGACAGCCTCTTTGGTATTACTTAATTTAATGACGCCTTAATGGGCACAATTTTTACAAAATGTTAGGCTACCGCATTCCGTAGGGGAGTAGTCCCCATCCAAATAGACGGGAATATTGTAATTTGTTGAAGCAAAAACAAAATAGTGCACGGTATTATTATCCAAAGGTTCAGTTGCGATTCCTGAAGTTATAGGATAAGTGAAATCACCAGATAAACCCTGTCTTACATTAAAAGACCAATAGTTATAATTCCAGCCGGCTTGCCATTCATGCTCATCTTCTTCAGGATGTGGTGCCAATTTCCAAAAATCATAATCATAAGCTGGATAGCCATAAGCCGCATCCAAGGGATGCTTGATTACTCCCGTATTACTTGAGAAATAAATAGCCAGTGTTGCCAAACTGTCCGTCGTTGGAAATTCCTGCGAAACAAATTGATTATAAGGAGCAAGACAATTGGGCTTGTTACCATAATGGAAATGAATTGTATCCCTTTGGGACAAATCTTCAGCACCAGCAAAATCAAATCGGAGTGGCACACGATCATTAGCTAACCCAAAATTATACCCGAATCCTCCTACCGTAAAGTTACCGCCACCGGTATTTTGAAGGAGAACTGAGAATCGGGCATCAAAGTTGGCTACCGCTCGAATCATGTCGATGCTGTACTTTGAAACGTCTATATCTCCATAGATTGGATGAGTGTACTGGGATACCCACTGATACTTCCATATCAAAATGCTATCGCCTCGCTCATGCGCTTTTTCATCCGTCCATTTGACCATTAAATAAGCCGTTTTTACTGTAGGATTAGTCATCGGCGTATCCAACGTCGTACATCCAATCGTACAAGTTACATCATCTGGGTTGATATTGTACACGGTACCTGTACCTGTCTGGGGCGCTTGCGCCGCTATTCCTTTTCCCTGAGCGGCTTGTCTTGTTAATAACTCGTGGACGTGCCCTTGCACTTTTACCACATTTCCTTCTCTCTTCTGCGCTGACAACCCTGCACATAGGCATAAGGCTATCAAAACTGAAAACATCTTTTTCATTAGGTTTAATTTTAAATAAAACATTTATATTAGTAATGCAGGGATTGCCCTACCGGACAACCCATTTGAATATCTTTCTCTCCTTGCCTTTCTGTACCGAAAGGATATATACGCCGTTTGGCAGGGGCAGATAGCGACTGTAGGCTTCCGCAGTGATGCGGAAGGTAGCTATTGTCTGTCCGGCTGCGTTTACGATCAGGCAGTCGTAACCTTCGAGTCCGGCGAGGTGCAAGGCGTCGTCGGCGTAATACATCTTTGCGGGTGAGGCTTCAGACGTTTCGTTGGCGGTTGTCGACGGGGTGGTTACGGTTACGAGGCAGGTAGCCTTATGGTTGCCGTCTACGGTTGTTGCCGTGATGGTTGTTGTCCCTACAGCATAGGCAAAAACGTGGCCGTTTACCGTTACTTCGGCTATGGCGGGGGCCGACGAAGTCCATTCTACCGATTTGTTTGTGGCGGTGGCCGGCAGCACGGTAGCTGTGAGGGAAGCGAGTTCGCCCGGCTTCATCTCCAGCGCGTCGGGATAGACCTGTACGGAGGTTACCTGTTCGCCGGCAGGGCCTTCGGTGTTTCCGGTGGCCGTCACTGCGCAGGTAGCGATGTAATAGCCATCGTTGGTGTAGGCGGTAATCGTGGCCTTTCCTGCCGCCAGGGCCGTTACCAGTCCGCTGCCGTTTACTGTCGCCACCTTCCTGTTACTGCTCACCCAGCTTACAGACGGGTTGGTAGCGTTCGAGGGATAGACCGTTGCCACAAGGGGAAGCGTTTCGCCTGCGTTGGCATTCAACTGTGCTGTCTGTCGGTTGAGGGTGATGCCGGTGGTAAAGACGGGTACTTCTATTTCCGTCCCTTCGGCATGGAGGTTTACCGCCCCCATGATTTCGGTAGATGTTTCGCCCAGCCAGCCGCAGTACTGGTTTACGCCGGTATATATTTTTACGAGGTTTATCCGGTCGAGCTCTACGCTATTGCCGTTTGCGTCTACCGCCCAGTCGATGTCGAAACAGGAGCGGCTTTCCGTGTTCGGGATATTATCGGCATATCCCCAGTGATAGGCATGGAGCACGTAGTAAGTTCCTTCCCCGCTCTCGTCAATAGCATTATTAGGGAGAAGCGTACCCTGAAAAGACAGTTGCTCATCGCTTATCCATTGCGGGTAATACGGCTGGCCGTGATAAACGTTGCGCGCGAGGTAGCCCCTGCCTCCACGGTTGTCTGTCCAGCGGATATAGGTGGTATCGTTGAGGTCGGGATAGTTGTTGTCGGGCGTTTTTATCTTGTTCTCATCCGGCTTGTGATAGGTGATGTTGTAATTCTTCAACGTGGTAGATTTACGGTGTTCGCTGCCTGCCAGTTCGTACCATTGACCATTGTCGGGGATACCGTCGGCATTGCCGTCGTAAGCCACCATCACAATACCCGGTTCGCTGCTTCCCCCTTCGCCAATGGAGGTAGAGCCGCTCGCATGAAAGGCATTTCCCAAGACGCGGAAGTCGTAATATCCCTTTCGATTCACTACCGGCTCTTCAAAGCCAAAGACAATGTATCCGCCAAACCCGCCGAGAGAAACTGTTCCTTTAGCGTCGTGGGCAATATATTCATCCGCTTTACGAATCATATCCGCTTTCGTATCGCCCGCCTCGTATGCAGGAAGCTTGTTGGTGAACTGCCCCGGCGCCGGCGCGAAATCGTAGACCCTGTTGATGTACTGGGCAGACACCCCCCAATCCACCCCCCCACCCCCTAACGGGGGGGTAGAGAGGATTGTTATTATTATCATTATAGTTCTAATAGTCCTCAAAGTCCCAATTAGCCCCCCCTTCAGGGGGTTGGGGGGTGGATTGGGGGGTGGATAGTTGTTGTTATTGTTACATAATGCTCTTTTGTTCATAATCTATCTTATTTTTTTAGTTTAACTTCTTGCTTTGCTTGCTTGTTTGCTTCCCCAAACCACCCCATCCACCCCCCAACCCCCTGAAGGGGGGCTTCAGGGACTGTTGGGACTTTGAAGACCCAGGAGACTTTGGAGGATTATCCTCTCTACCCCCCCTTCAGGGGGCTGGGGGGTGGGTTGGGTTGGATTGGATTAGATTGGGCGTGTGCTTCCTCCAAAAACACAAAGTGCGCCGGAATATCCCCCGTCCTTACGTTCCACTTTTGCCTGCCTTCTTTATCAAAACAATAGAGTGTTCCGGGCAGTACGTAATTTCCTGCGTCGGTGATGTAGATATCTTTTGTTATGGGATGTACGGCTATACCGTAGGGGACTTTAATTTCTTTGTCGGTGTTGTCGGTGATGAAGTTGCGGGTGACGAGTTCTTTTTTTGTTACGTCTACTATGCCGTAGGTAACTTCGTTGCTCATGCTTACATAGCTCCATGCTACGCTATATAGATAGAGTGAGTCGCCGTCGAGGTGGAAGTTGGAAACGGCTACATCTATTGAGCCGCCTGATTGGCCGGTAGACAGGTCTATCCAGTACAGGCGAGAAGGGGTGTCGTAATAGTCACCGCGCGAGCTTACCCAGAGGTTACCGTGACGGTCGGCGCGAAGGTGGTGCAAGTTGACGGCTACTTCGATGCGGCTTGTTTCGGTAAAGGTTTCGAGGTCGATTACCGAAACTGTATTTTCATAATTGGGAACCATATAGCCACCCGAATTGGCCACGTATAGTTTACCGCCTGCAATTTCCAGTTCGTCGGGTTGGAAGCCTACTAAGCAGCGGGCTACTACCTGCAGGGTGGCTGTATCTACTTTGGCTACATAGCCTGTCTGCTGGTAATCGGGGTTTATCTCCACCGGGCCGGCGTAGGAAGTTACGTAAGCATATCCTTCATGGAAACGGATGTAGCGGCAGTTGGGGATATCAATCTGGCCGGTCTTTCGGGCTGTCCATTTATCCATCACGTCTATCTTATTGGAGCAGTTGATTACGGCATATAGCTTGTCGCCGTATATCTTCAAGTCGTTGCCCACATCGCCCATCTCTTTAGGTACCGTGGGATTGGCGGCGGCAAAGATATTGCGGGAATAAGTACCCGTTTCGTAATCGTAATAATCCAGTGTAGCTTTATTGCTACCCATATTGCCCTCGTTAAGCAGGTAGAAGCCTTTGACGGCAGGGGTAGCGTCGGGAGGGGTAACCACCACCTCTTCGGGGATGAAGATATCGTCGTCCTGGCGGCACGAAACGGCAAGGGATGCAAGGATCATCAGGGACAGACAGTATAGAACGGTTTTTCTCATATCTCTACTTTTAGTATTAGTTTATAATTTCGTCCCGGCATCGGGTAATTGAGCACTACGTCGTATTGCTGGTCAAAAAGGTTATTTACCTCGGCAGACAGCTTTAGATTCATATGTTTTAGTCTGATGGTTTTGGCAAGCGTCAGGTCGTGCGTGTACCACGGACGTTCGTAGTTCGCCCGGATATTCGAGGAGTTATGATAACGCTCGCCCACGTAGATAAAGCTATAATTCAGGTTCCACGATTCCCATTCGAGATTAGCCACCGCCGATCCGCTATGCCAGGGGATATAGGCAATCTGCCCGCCATAACTTCCGGCTTCGGGGTCATTGTCGGAAGGATTGGAAAAGTCTTGTGCCCGCTGGTACGTATAGTTTAGGTTCGTTCGGAGCTGAACAGCGCAGGGAAGGTGCAGAGAAGTTTCGGCGGAAATATCTATTCCCCGTATTTCCACATAACCGATATTCATCATCATCCATCGATACTGTCCATTGCCTTTGGGAACGGCTATGATTTTATCTTCCACTTCATTGTAATAGGCGTCGGCTTTCAATTGGACATACTGAAAAAGGCTGTTTTCAACAGGTTTCTCATATTGGAAACCGATATTGTACTGATTCGTATATTCGGGCCGCAGACTGATATTACCTATATCGGTATAATAAAGGTCGTTGAATGTAGGCATCCGGAAAATACGTTTGTAGAACGCCCGGAGGCTTACAGGCGTTTTCGTAAAAGGATGATACGAAAGGAAGACGGCGGGGGTATATTCCTGCCTATCGTCGGGAGCGGCCTGACGTCCGAGGGTAACCTCTTCAAAAACAAATGTACCCAGAAGGCTTGCCTGTACCTTGATACGTTTCCACTCAAAAGCCGTAGCCAACGCCGTCAGCAGCGTATTTCGTTTGGGATAAACAAAATCGGGCAGACTCGCATCCAGCGTATTCCATTGGTAATCGGTCGAAAGCGACACATCCCATACAGGCAGGATGCGGTACTTGCCGGCTGCCGACAGGTAAATTTCCTGCTGAAGGAAGGTATTGTCTATATATAATAAGGTAGTATCGGGATTGAGGTAGCGCATGCGGTCGCCGGCATACTTGGCGTTGACGAGCAAATCGTAACGGCTGCCAAACTGCTGCCGAAAGCTCCCTTGTGTAAAGAAGTTCCTGTCCCATTGTCGCTGCGAATGTGTCCATACATTATTAACAATCGCACCGGGGATTCCTTTTTCCGAATCATAATAATAGGCTTTCAGGTTCCATCTGCCGCCCTCCATCGAACCATTTAGCCCTCCTTCGAGACGAAGCGACTGTATATCGCCATTCTTGCGGGTAGCCGTGGTATCCCAAGCGACAGTGCCATCCGGAAACACTTTTCGGTAACG
This sequence comes from Tannerellaceae bacterium, assembly GCA_031264865.1. Lineage (GTDB taxonomy): Bacteria > Bacteroidota > Bacteroidia > Bacteroidales > Tannerellaceae > DFXE01. Next base: position 27,900 of record JAISDJ010000110.1, read on the forward strand.
AAACTTGTATTTCCCGGTAGCGTAAACATATTCGGCATTGAACGTAGAACTGATGTTACCGGAGAGTTTCTGTTCCCAAAGGACAGAAGGATTGACGAGTCCGAAAGACCCGGTGCGGAAGTAAGATATAAGATTAATATTCTTTCCTCCTTTGAAAGAAGGCCGGCGTGTGCGCAGGTAAATCGTTCCCGCTGAGCCGAAGTCTTTTGCCGGTTGGAATATTTCGCTCTTCTGTCCGTTGTACAGAGATATTTCTTCGATATTGTCTAGCGAGAATTTCCCCAAGTCTATCTGTCCGTTTTGCGCATTACCCAGTTGGATACCATCGTAGAACACCCCCATGTGATTGGTTCCCATACTGCGTATATCCACGGTTTTAAGTCCGCCTATCCCGCCATAATCTTTGATCTGTACACCGGAAAAATAGCGGATGGCATCGGCCACGGAAAAACTGCTGAGCCGTTCCAACTCAACGCCTGAGAGTTTTTGGGAAGGAATTACTTCTTTATAGCGGTTGGCCACAACAATTACCTCGCCCAGATTATGAATGCTATCCAAGCTAAGTGATTCTCTTTTCTCTTGAGCGAAGCCCCTTAAACACAGAAGAAAAGATACTGCACAACCAATTATTCCACTAAGAAGATTTTTCTTTATCACCGTTGTTTTGTATCAAGCTCTATTCCGCGAAAGCTTTTAACTAGCTGATGATTGGTAGGTCTCCTGACTTATCCTCCTTCCGGCTGGCCTTCCCGGTTCGTTTCCGAACCAGTGGCAAGAGTATTGCCGGAACGTTGCATAGGATTTACAGTAGCGGGTCTGTCCAGGATTTACACCTGATTCCCTTTTAATCACTTCCCAAGAAAACAGGAAAAGTGAACCAATGCATGTACAAAGGTATAATAATTATTTTAATTTACGCCTACCTCTTTTCAAAAAGGTAAGCATCTCTTTCAAGAGAAGTAGGCATCTCCTGAAAAAAAGCCACTTACGAGCGTGAAGTATTCCGTGTACCATAATTCTGTTAGGGAAAATCCGTGATTATGTTTTAGTAAAAAAAGATATTACAACAGTTTCGTGAAAAGATTGTAATGGTTTTCAGAAAAGATCATAATCTTTTTTCAGATGACCTCAGAACATAATAATTATCCCATTGATCACTATTCAATCATTATTTAATCACACTCATGAAAACGGAACATAGGTAATTTATTAAACACATGACTCATAAATAGATATTTATATTTTATTTTGCATGAAGATAAAGGCGACTAAGGATTATATATAAAAGTCAAAATCGCTTCTGTAAAATTATTATTGAATAAAATTTAAATATATTCGTAATACGATATAATTGGATGAAAATATTATTTTTCTTTCATTTATTATATTGAAAGAAACTATTAATTAAAATGTGTTATTAGGTATCTACTTATAACAGGAGGCTCCATGATAATATTTCATGGATAAACAATAAAATATTTTATTGCTCATTAAAAAACTTTAAATACATTTGTCGAGAATTTGATTTATAAATAGTACCGATTGGAGACGGAGAAGGACATCTTGCTAGAACTTCGCGACGGCTCACCCGAAGCTTTTGAAAAACTATTCCATACATACGGTGGAAAGCTATATAATTTTATCCTTAAACTTTCTTCCGGCGACGTCTATCTGGCAGAAGAAATGGTTCAAAATACGTTTATCAGGATTTGGGAAACACGCACCTCTCTGAACCCGGATAAATCTTTTCTTTCTTATCTGTGCACCATTGCCAGGAATAAGCTGGTAAATGAATACGAGCACCGGACGGTAGAATACATCCACAGGGAATATATTTTGAAGTTTCATTCTACTATAGATAATAGTACAGAAAAAGAAACAGACAGGAACTTACTGGAAGAATTCATAGACCGTTTAATAGAAAAGCTACCTCCGGCAAGAAAACAGGTATTTATTTTAAGTAAAAAGGAAATGCTGTCAAACAAGGAGATAGCGGAACGACTCCGAATTTCGGAAAGTACAGTCCAAACGCAATTATCAAAAGCCATCTCTTTTTTGAAAGAGCATCTGGCAAAATATTATGATCATATAATATCTATAGTATTAATATATGTTTTTGTTAATTAATTAAATCAAACAGGATAGTGGATTGGAAGGCGTTTCTTGTATATTCTGTTAAGGAGTTAAGGAGTAAAGAATGAAGAAAGAAGATTGTCTGTGTACATTTGAACGGTATATAGTGGGGGAAGCATCACCGAATGAAATCAAACAGTTAAAGTCGTTTTTTGAAAACGATATTGAACTCAACAGATGGTTGAAAGATCAGCTTGTAAATTCATCGGAAATGATGAACCCGGATATAAAAAGGAGAATATTGGAAAATATACGTTCCCGGACAGACTATAACGCTTCGATGCATGCCACTGTCGATAAAAAGAATCATAACATCAGGTTTTACCTGAGAAAAGCTTCAATGATTGCGGCAATCCTGTTTCCTGTCACTATCCTATTCGCCATAGGATTATACCTGAGGCCTCAGAAAGCAGAACTATTTGAAGTGATTGCAAACAAGGGAGAAAAAGCCAGCCTGACACTGACAGAAGGCACGATAGTTGCCATCAATTCGGATTCGAAAATCACATATCCTAATGACTATAACCGGAAAAACCGGTTTCTTACACTTAAAGGAGAAGCCTTTTTTGACGTAAAATATAATCCGGAGAAACCTTTCATTGTGGAATGCGAAGATATAAAGATCAGAGTATTGGGTACAAGCTTTGGTATCAAAGCGTATGAAAATGAAAATCATATTTCAATTGTTTTAAACACAGGCAAAATACAACTAACCACTCCGAAAGAAATGATAGAAATGGCTCCTGATGAACGCATCGTATATAATAAAACAACCCAAACAGCCATCCGCGAAAAAGTGGATGCCGACGACTATACCAGTTGGAGGCAAAATCGTCTTCGCTTTGAAAATGAATCATTGGAGACCATCGTGAAAACGATATCAAGGATGCATAATATAGACATCGCATTTGAAAGCCCACATCTGATGAACATGCGATTTACAGGAACAATAGACAATACGAATATAAAAAGTGTATTAGACGCAATCACGCTGACTTCTTCTATAAACTACCGATCGGATAACGGTATTGTATATTTGTATAAGTAGAAATATTGACCTGGACGGTAACCGTTTTTTCTTTGTTTAACGCATACGCGTTAATAATAGTTAAACATTCTGCGGCGAATAGTAAAAAAATAACAGACAACTGTATAAATATGACTTAGACAATTATCTAAGCATAGAGATATTTTGTTAATAAATTTAAATTCAACGTATTATGAGAATTAAGATTCTATTGTACCGTAAACGAGTCTTGCATATTTTATGTATGCTGCTCTTGTCTCACAGTTTATTTTCGCAAATTACAGTTGATATTAAAAACAAGCAGTTGAAGGAAGCACTAAAAGAGATTGAAGTGAAAAGCTCTTTTAAATTCTTTTACAACAACGATTTGGAGGGACTGGACAAAATCGTTTCGCTAAAAGTTTCGGATGGTAATATCGACGTAACACTCAATCAATTATTATCAGGTTCTGAAGTAAGTTATCAGAAGCAGGATAATAATATCATCCTTCTTATCCCTAAAAAAACAGGCACTTCACAAGAGGGACAAAAGAAAATAACAGGGGTCGTTAAAGATGGAGAAGGTGAACCTGTAATCGGAGCTTCTGTTGCAGTAAAAGGTATGTCTATCGGCACAGTGACCGATATTGACGGTTCGTTTTCTTTAGATATCCCGCAAGATGCTACGCTAACCATATCGTATCTTGGTTTGTTGCCAAAAGAAATAAAAGTTGGTGACAAAAAAGTATTAGACATTAGCCTTGCAGAAAATACCCAAGCTTTAGACGAAGTTGTCGTAGTAGGCTATGGCGTACAAAAAAAACGTGACCTGACAGGTGCGGTATCCTCCATAAAAATGGACGATTCGCCAACGGGGACCTTATCAACCGTAAGCCATGCGTTGGCAGGAAAAGCTGCCGGACTCCGCGTTACGCAAGCTACTGCACAGCCGGGGGCAGGTACTACCTTCCGTATCCGTGGACAAACGTCTATCAACGCAAGTAACGACCCGCTTATCATTGTAGATGGATTTCCTATTACCAAATCAGCCTCTACGGGCAGTGGAAACCGCTACAATGCAGGAGACCAGGACAATACACTGGAAATGATAAATCCAGCCGATATTGAGAGTATCGAAGTGCTAAAGGATGCATCTGCAACAGCCATCTACGGTTCGCGTGCCGGACACGGAGTAATCATCATCACCACCAAACGTGGTAAAGCCGGTAAACCCAGTGTTACTTACTCGGGCAACGTATCCGCTCAAACGATCGCTTCTAACTATAAGATACTGGATGCTCCCGGATATATGAAGCTCAGCAATATGTATGAACTTGAAAAATGGAGACGCGACAAAGGGGAAGGCGCCTATGCGGCTTACGTTACGCCCAAACCCAATACACCGGATGCTTATACGCCCAAATATACAGAAGCCGATATGGCCAATGCAGCAAATACGAATTGGGTAGACGAGGTTACGAGAACAGGCTTACAGCAATCTCACAATGTTTCGATAACCGGAGGTTCCGACAAATCAAAATACCTGGCTTCGCTGAACTATTTCGACCAAAAAGGTATATTGAAGAACAGTAATATGCAAAGATTTACGATCAATCTGAACAATGATTATGAGTTTTCCCAATACGTAAAAGGGGGATTAACATTCAACATCAGCCGCAACAAATACGACAACGTTCCATTAGGTACCGGACAGTTTGAAAATGCGGGAATACTTGGGGTAGCTACTTTTTTCGAACCGAATATACCTGTATATGACAAAAACGGAAATTTCTCGGAATCCAACGTATACAAACAGTTCGCGAATCCTGTATCCTTGCTGGATATCGATGATAACACAAGCAAAGACCGTGTACTCGGTACGGGCTATCTGTCGGTAGAACCGATAAAGGGACTGATAATCAAAGCCAATCTGGGTTTCGATCGTAAATCATCAAAACGTAAAACCTATCTGCCAAAGACTACGCTGTACGGAAAAACGACGAACGGTAATGCCAACCAGGCTCAGGACGACGGTATGGATTATCTTTTCAATCTTACGGCTAATTACATAAAATCGTTTGGCAATCATAGTATCACTGCCCTGGTTGGTTATGAATGGCAACAATTCAATGCAGAATGGTTCAAAGCGGGAAATACTAACTTCTCGATAGATAACTTTCTTTACAATAATCTGGGTGCCGGATCAGGAGAAAAAGCGGTCGGTTCCAATAAAACAAAGAGTTCGCTGAGTTCTATTTTCGGACGAATCAACTATGCATTCGCAGATAAATACCTGCTCACAGCAACGTTACGTGCTGATGGGTCTTCTAATTTCAATCCCGATTACCGCTGGGGATATTTTCCTTCCGTATCGGGAGCCTGGCGCTTCAGTGAAGAAGTCTTTATGGAAAATATCCGCCAGATTCTATCCAACGGTAAATTACGTGCAGGATACGGACAAACCGGTAACACCAGCGTAGGTAACCGTGTACAGGACTATTTTAAATCTGACTGGAAATATGCATTCGGCAGCACGGGTGTAACCGGGATGGGAGTAAGTACGCTTGGCAATCCCAGAATAACCTGGGAAACGACCAGTGAGTGGAATATCGGTGTTGACCTGGGCTTCCTTGACAATCGTATCAACTTGACCGTAGAATATTATGACCGCGTCATTTCCGACCTGTTAGTGACGAACAAAAAGCTTCCATCTTACAATGAAGTTACGACAATAGCCGCTAACATTGGGTCTACTCAAAGCCAAGGTATAGAACTGACGCTGAATACCGTGAATATCAAAAAACGTGATTTGGTGTGGACTTCAGACCTTACATTCTACAAATACAAAGACCGCTGGAAAGAACGCGATCCAAACTGGATACCAGCGGAATATCAGTCGGTGAATGATCCGATACGCGCCATATTCAATTATCAGGCAGACGGCTTGTTACAACCCGGCGAGGCAGTTCCAGCCTGGCAGAAAGGTTTAATTCCCGGCCAGATTAAAATAAAAAGTATAACGCAACAGGATGCATTAAGCGACGGCGACAAGATACTTATAGGCTCAAAAGATCCCGATTTCTCGTATGGTTTCAACAATACCGTACGTTACAAGCAATTTGATCTCAATGTCTATTTATATGGCGAAGTAGGGCGTTGGCGTGATGCAAGCTACTACGACTCATGGTTGCCTTATCGCTTTTCCGCACCCAGCGGCGGACTGTACAATATGTCTCAGAAAGCCCTCGACAGTTGGACGTTGGATAATCCCAATTCATCAGTACCCAATCTGTTGATGTCAAGTACTTCTTCAGGCGATTACTTTATGAAGAATGTGTGGTTTATGCGCTGCCGTAACATCACATTCGGTTATACAATCCCTGGACTTAAGAACATAGCAAGCAACATACGGTTAAATGTAAGCGTGAATAATCCGTTCGTAATCAGCAACTGGAATGGGCTGGACCCTGAAACGGACTACAATCCGTCTGATGCTAATGTAGAGAATGCAGCTGCTTATTCCTACCCGAATGTGCGCACATTCAGTTTGGGAGTGGATATTAGTTTTTAATTCAAAAAAAGTAAGATATGAAAAAGATAAACTTATATATAACAATACTGTTGTTTACTGCATTCATGATACAGAGTTGCAGTCTGGATTCGGAAGATTACAGCCAAGTAAGTTCTGCTCTGTATCCCACCACTGAGCAGGATGCTTTAGACCTGGTTACAGGGAATGCCTATGCCGCTTTCCGCAACAATGGATACGACGGAGCTTTTAATGCCGCCACTGGGTTTCACCTGTTAGGCGATATGGCTACTGATTTCGGACTTTGCTCCTGGGGGGAAGGCGACTGGGGACCACTGGAGTATGCCAACTTCCAGAATAGAGACGGAGCACGTAATCCGAGGAGAAACTGGGAAACGTATCTGCCGTGGATAAGCAAAATGGAACTTACTATCGATCGGATCAAGGGTATCGAAATGAACGAAGAGCTTAAAAAACGCTTTATAGCAGAACTGGAATGTGGACAGGGATTCATGTCATTCCTTTTGTGGGACTTTTACGGGCCTGTTATCGTAGCTGATCTCGACGTACTGAAAAATCCCCAGAGTGAAGTTATTCTCCCTCGCCAGACCAACGAACAGACGATTGCTTATATCGAAACAAAGTTAAGATCGGCTATTGGCGTGCTGCCCAAGAATTACGACGCAGGCAATAATGATTACGGACGTTTCACCGAAGGCCTTTGCCACATGCTGCTGCTCAAACTTTATATGCAAACAAAGCAATGGGATAAGGCCATTACCGAAGGACGTGAACTAATGAAGAGCGAGTACGGGTATCAACTGGTAACCGACAAAGGCAATGTAGAATCGGCCTATGCTAATATCTTCACCTCTGCAAACGAAGGCAATAAGGAAACCATCTGGGCTATCAACTGTTTGCGTGAATATCAAAGCCATTTATGGTACCCACACGTGGTTTCATGGGGTGGATATAAGATAACCCGTGGATTCTATGAAACATTCGAGGCCGGTGATGAACGTGTACAGGTTATTCAAGACGATGGTACGGCAGGAGGAGTTCTGCCTTTGAAATACGACATGGTAGACCGTGTAGGAGACGAATGTTATACCGACTGGATCGTATACCGCTACGCAGACGCCATTACCCTATTGGCAGAAGCTCTTGTACATCAGGGTGGAACCGTGACGCAGGAAGCTGTCGGACTTCTCAATCAGGTACGTACACGTGCAGGATTGGAAGCATATCAAATGAGTGACTTCCAGGGAGCAGACGATTTCATCGACAAATTATTGTGGGAACGCGCTCATGAGTTGTGGTACGAAGGCACACGCCGTCAGGATTTGATCCGTAACAATCAGTATGTAAAAATCATGTCGCAAAAGTGTATCGAGTTGGGTAAAACAGATTATATAACCGGACTGGGCGTTAACAGCCATCTGTTCCCTATTCCTACTTCCGCAGTGAACGAAGGCAAAAAGGGTGGATTCGAGTTCCAAAACCCAGGTTATGTTGATTGATCTATTGTCTTAGTTTAGACTTATAAGAAAGAGGGTGTGCCAAAAGCGGCACATCCTTTTTTTATGTCCAAAATTTCAGATTCGTCCTAGTAAAGCCTTACCTTTGTATTCTCTCCCTAGAGAGAACATGAAATCTGTTAAATATGAAAACAGTATCTTTAAATAAGTATGTGGATACGGTAGTTATTCTGGATCAGACACAGTTGCCGGGAAAAGAAACATATCTGTACCTCACAACTCCCGAAGATGTATGGGAGGCTATTTATCACTTAAAAGTACGTGGAGCGCCAGCTATCGGTATAGCAGCAGCATATGGTATATATGCATGTATCCAACAGGTAAAAACGTCTTCATATCCTGTTTTTCTTGAAGAGTTTCAAAAGATAAAAAACTATCTGGCTACCTCAAGGCCAACTGCCGTCAATCTTACAGCAGCATTAGACAGGATGGAGAAGGTGGTGGTATCGAACCCTCAAAAAAATATTCCTGAAATAAAGCAATTGTTGCGTATGGAAGCCGATGCTATCCGAGAAGAAGATGCAATCGCCTGCCGACAGATTGGGAAAAACGGTTTGTCATTACTTCGTTCTGGTATGGGAATCCTTACTCATTGTAATGCCGGACATTTAGCCGTATCTGAATATGGAACGGCTTTGGCTCCGATTTATCTGGGAGAGGAGAAGGGCTATGGTTTCAAGGTGTTTGCCGACGAAACCCGCCCGCTATTACAGGGAGCCCGCTTAACAATGTATGAATTGCAAAAAGCTGGAGTTGATGTTACGCTTATTTGCGACAATATGGCATCGTCCGTTATGCAGAAAGGATGGGTACAGGCCGTATTGGTTGGATGCGACCGTATTGCAGTTAATGGCGATGTAGCAAACAAAATAGGCACATCGGGGGTTGCCATCTTAGCAAAATATTATGGTATTCCGTTTTATGTGCTGGGACCTACTACCACAATCGATTATTCATGTCCGAATGGGAAATCAATTGCAATAGAAGAACGTAAGGCGGAAGAGGTAACCGAGATGTGGTACACTCATCGTATGGCTCCGACGGATAGTAAGGTGTTTAATCCTTCATTTGACGTAACCTCCCACACATTGATAACTGCTATTATTACGGAGAAAGGGATTATTTATCCTCCTTTTGAAATCGGACTTAGGAAAATATATTCCTAAAAGTTTTGATTATCTCAAAAACAATCCGTAATTTTGTGCGCTCGCTTAAAAAATGTAATTTAGTTAAACAATAAATAATAAGAAACAAAGAAAACTTATGATCGTAGTCCCATTGAAAGAAGGCGAAAACATTGAAAAAGCGCTTAAAAAGTTTAAAAGAAAATTTGAAAAAACAGGTATTGTTAAAGAATTGAGAAGCCGTCAGGCATTTATTAAACCTTCTGTGGAAAAAAGAAAGAAAATGATGCGTGCTGTTTATGTCCAGCAATTGCAACAAGCAGAAGAATAGTAGAAGAATTATTTTCCCTGATTTGTATTTTAAAATTCTATTTCTTATATTCGCTGCATAGAACAAAAGTTGATGCAACGTGAATAGACTGATTGATTTGTTTATTAATTATATTCGGTATGAACGGAATTATTCTGATTATACCGTTCTTTCGTATGCTAAGGATTTAGAACAATTTGAAGAATACGTGAAAGAAAATCATGAAGGCCTATTCGAACCTGAGACGATTGATTCCGACATTGTGCGGAATTGGATCGTTTTTTTATTAGATGAAGGTATTGCAGCTACTTCCGTAAACCGGAAATTGAGTTCTTTAAAGTCCTTTTTTAAATTTCTTGTCAAACAAGGAATTGTATCAAGCAATCCTTTACGCCTGTTAAATGGCCCTAAAACAAAAAAACCATTACCTTACTTTATTAGGGAAAAGGAGATGGATTTGTTGCTGGACGGGGATTCTTTTAATGATGATTTTGAGGGTGTAAGAAACCGGCTGATACTGGAATTGTTTTATGATACCGGAATAAGGCGTTCGGAACTTATCGGGATTAAAAATTCCGATATAGATTATGACGCCTCCCTGCTAAAGGTAACGGGCAAAAGAAACAAGCAGCGATTGATTCCATTTGCAGAAGGGCTCAAAATCTTATTAATCGCTTATACCAAGATACGTGATAAGGAAATAGGCACTGGTAATGAATGGTTTTTTATACGTAAAAATGGTGAACAACTATCTACAGGTATTGTTTATAATATAGTAAAAAGAAGTTTGTCGGATATATCGGCGCTGTCTAAGCGCAGCCCTCATGTATTACGACATTCATTTGCGACAAGTATGCTAAACAACGGAGCAGAGCTGAATGCTGTAAAAGAATTATTAGGACACAGTAGTTTGGCTTCAACCAGTGTTTATACACATACAACCTTTGAAGAATTAAAAAAAGTGTATCATGCTCATCCTAGAGCAAAAAAAGAAGGAGGTTTTTATGGACATTAAAATTCAATCCATCCATTTTGACGCTACCGACAAACTGGAAGCATTTGTTCAAAAAAAAGTTTTAAAATTAGAAAAATACTTTGATGGTATTATGACCGCCGAAGTTATTCTAAAAGTAGTTAAACCCGAAACGGCACAGAACAAAAGCGCATCTATCAAACTTATTATTAAAAACGGAGAACTTTTTGCAGAGAAAACAGCCGACACATTCGAGGAAGCGATTGATGATTGCAGTGAAGCATTAGCAAAGCAATTAGTGAAGTATAAAGAAAAAGTCAGGACTAAATAAAAAAAACAACAATATTTTTGGTATCTAAGAAATAATCTCTAAATTTGCAGCCGTTTCGCCTTGAGACGAAGCGGCTGTTTCTTTATATATAATGTATATGCCTCTTTAGCTCAGTTGGCCAGAGCACGTGATTTGTAATCTCGGGGTCGTTGGTTCGAATCCGACAAGAGGCTCGGAAGATGAGGCACCGGCCAATATGCTTCGATAACAAAGGGCAGTTACCAGAGTGGCCAAATGGGGCTGACTGTAACTCAGCTGGCTTACGCCTTCGGTGGTTCGAATCCATCACTGCCCACCAGATTGGTTCATGCGTGAACTGGTCTTTTAAAGAAAATTGCGGAAGTAGCTCAGTTGATAGAGCATTAGCCTTCCAAGCTGAGGGTCGCGGGTTTGAGCCCCGTCTTCCGCTCTTGTTTGCCTGTGTAGCTCAGCGGTAGAGCACTTCCT
>JAISDJ010000117.1 GCA_031264865.1 Tannerellaceae bacterium
CAGGAGTACGCCATTATTGAAAACGCATTAACCGTAGTAGAGCAAATAGAAAAGTATAATTTATCACATTTGCAAGGCCATGAATTAAGAACGCTGTTGAACCGTTTTCTTTTTCCCCATACGGTGTGGGATAAAAAATGTAAATATTTAAGCGGAGGCGAAAAGATGCGTCTTTTACTATGCTGTTTATTGGTCGGCGAGGATACGCCGGATATGATTCTGTTGGATGAACCTACCAATAACCTTGATATACAGAGCAGTGCTATTATCACATCCGTCATTAAGAATTACCGGGGAACCGTTTTAGTTGTTTCGCACGACCTACATTTTCTTCGGGAAATAAATGTGGATAAATCCATTGATTTGACGCCTTAGTGATTACTAACTAAATAAATTAATTTTAAAACTCATTTTAATACACATTCAACGATTGTACGAGGGTTAGAAGAGAAGGGCTTTTTAAATCATACAGCATATGGCAATACATACTGGTATTATGTGGCAATCACAGAAGGCGAATATAGCCGTAATACCTTGAAGAATGTGTTAGCCAGATATTTCAATAATTCATATTTTGGCGTTGTTTCGTCTTTGATAAAAGAAGAAATATCGGTAGAAGAATTATGTCGTCTCTTTGACGAAGTTGAACGGGCAAATTAATCGGGTTGTTTTATTAAGTAATATATTGTTTTCTATTATAATTTCATTTATTAACGTTTCAATGGAAAAGACAACGCTTATTTAATATTCGATGTTCAGCCTGGAGCAACTATTACTATCTGAATAGCTATACTTTGTTAGATATAAACAAACAATCTTACTACAGATTATACTATTGGTTTATTTGATTGGCATATTCTTTTCTATTATTTATATATTATTTTATTTATGGACATTGTTGCGACTGATTCGTTCGGGAGAGAAAATGAAAACAGAGAGTAAACAGACCTTAATTATTACGGAACAGCCCGTCGTACCATGAAGCTGGATGAGATATATAGTCATTTCGCGTATCGATTGGGAGGAAAACCGGAATGAGATATTGACGTACGAAATGGTGCATATAATTATAATGTATTTATAAAACAATTATAATATTCTTAGCAAACCATTATGATGTCTTTAGCAAACCACTATGATGGTTTACTGAAGTCTTCGCAATGATTTGGTAAAGTCTTCGTAATGGTTTACTGAAGACATCACAATGGTTTTTTTTGTCTTTCGCCCTTCATAGATTTGAATGCTTTATGACGAGAGGTGGATTTTGTGATGGATTTTTTGTTTATATTTGTGGATATAAAAAATTCAGAAGTATGATTCAAGATATTTGTTTAGGGAGTGTAACGATTGACTGCGATGATTCGCAAAAATTGTGCGACTTTTATCACGGTTTGTTGGGTTGGGAAAAGAACGAAATGTTTGGATTTCCTACAGTACAGAGTGAGAATGGGATGTTTTTTTTTATTTATAGAGGAAGAAGATTATGTTCCTCCTGTATGGCCGGAAGAATCCGGTGAACAACAAAAACAAATGCACTTTGATTTTTATGTGCCGGATATTTCCGCAGCGGTTCGATATGCAGAAAGTTTGGGTGCTGTGAAAGCAACATCACAATTTGGGGGTAATGATTTTGTAACAATGCTTGATCCTGCCGGTCATCCGTTTTGTCTTTGTTTAAAAGATAGCGCTCCATAATGACAAGTACTTAAATTTAAGAAATAAAAAATATGAAAAAGCTATACATTACCTTTATCTTGTCGGCATTAGGTTTGTTGGTTTCCTGTGATAGTTCTCAAAAAAGTGTTGGCGATCAATCGATTGATGTGGCATCTGCTATGTCTGATATACGGGAGATAAAGGCTTCTGAATACTTTAAACAGCTACGGTATGTGGCATTGGAAACGTCTGATAGTTGTTTGGTAGGGGGAAATCCGTCTGTTTATCTGTTTGATGATAAGATACTTATTTCTACCCGGGAGGAATGTTTCCTTTTTGATCAGCAAAGCGGCCGGTTTATAAGAAAGATAGGCCATATCGGAAACGACTCGAAAGGGTACAGAAACGCTGAATGCCAGATAGTAAACGAAAGCGACGGGCTGATTTACTTTCCCGGCTTTGGAACGGAATTAGTGTGTTATAATACGGATGGGCTGTTTATAGGCAGAATACCGCTCCCTATCACGAATAAAGACTTCACCATGCTGGATTATACCTATTTGAATAAAGATACACTTGCGGGGTTCTATCATAACCCGACCGGGAATGAGAAAAACCGCCTGATCTTCTTTACTAAAACGGGCGAACGAATTGACGAACTTCCTAACAGGCAGGAAAGCCCGTCTTTTGATATATCTAAAATAGAGGTGTTTAACGGAGAGGGAGTGACAGTTTCTTATACGCCGGCGGCAGCGAAAGGAATGCTCATACTATCAGACAAAGACCCTGAAACGGTATCTACGCTATTTATGAAATACGCTTTCTGGCGGCTCAATCAGACAACCTATTTTAAAGAGATCTATAACGATACGATATTCCGTATAGAAGGAACTACGCTGATTCCCGACAGATACATTGACTTGGGAGAATATCATTGGCCTTATGCAAAACGATTTGACAGGAAACAGGATAAAAATATCTTCATCACCCAATGCCTCGAAAACGAAGACCTGTTGCTTTTCCGTTTTATTACAAAGCTATATGACGAGGATGGCCGGAAACAATACAATGCAATCTACAACAAAGTGAATCAAACGCTTACAATTGGTGATCTGACAAAAGGTATTACGGATGATATCACCCGTTTTCTTCCACTTCAGCCTCTTTATGTATCACCTGTAACAGGTGAATTGGCCGGTATAATCCCCGCCGCTAAAGTATGTGAATGGTTTGAAGACAACAACCAAACAAGCACACTACCGGAAAGTATCCGTTTATTAAAAAACACAACAGAAGAAGACAATCCGGTTATTGTTCTAATGAACTGAAAATATCATCTATCCGCGATTCGCCGTTTTCTTTAGATCGGGTAACAGCCAGGTGATAAGCCCTAACAGTAGCATATACGAACAGACATTGTAAACGGATTCTATCCCGTACAGATCGGCCATTTTCCCTAATATGGCGGAAGCAATGCCGGCTACACCGAAAGCGAATCCGAAAAACAGGCCGGAAATTAATCCTAATTTATACGGGAGTAATTCTTGTGCGTAAACCAATATGGCAGGGAAAGCCGAAGAAAGCATTAGCCCGGTGAGGAAACTGAAAAGAACTGTCCAAAGCAAATTGGCGTGAGGCATTAGTAAAGCAAAGGGCGCTGCTCCCAATATAGACGCCCAGATAACATATTTTCTTCCTATTTTATCGCCGATAGGCCCTCCAATCATTGTTCCGATAGCTGTAGCCAATAGAAAAACAAATAAAAGTATTTGGGAATGTTGCACAGTGACATGAAATTTTTCTATCAAATAAAATGTATAATAACTTGTCAAACTGGCCATATAAACATATTTGGAAAATATTAATACAAGCAGGATACTAACAGAAAAGATGGTTTTAGTTAATGGCAAAGGCGCTTGTAAATGGCTTTTCTTTGTTTCGTTTTTCTTCATATGGCATAACAACCATTTTCTATACCAGAGCGAAACAGGCGCCATAACCAGGATAGCTATGAATGCGATGATGGAAAAATAGCCGATATGTTGCCTTCCATAAGGAGCAACAAATAAAGCAACCAGTAAAGGGCCTAAAGCGCTTCCCAGGTTTCCGCCTACCTGAAAAAGAGATTGGGCAAGCCCTCGTTTACCACCGGAAGCCAACGATGTAAGCCGGGAAGCCTCGGGATGAAGAGTAGACGACCCCATGCCTACAAGGAAAACGGAACACAATACCCCATAAAAAGTAGAAGAGAATCCTAAAGAAAGCAATCCGACAAGCGTGACAGCCATTCCCATGGGTAACGACCATGGCGAAGGCCGTTTATCAAAGAAAAGACCGACAAACGGCTGAAAGACCGAGGCTGCAAGTTGGTAAATCAATGTAATAATCCCAATTTGCCCGAAACTCAAGAATAGATCATCTTTAATAATTGGATAAGATGCGGAAACAACTGATTGAAGAGCGTCATTCATACAATGAATAACACTGAGGGATACTAAAATACGAAAAGTTGTTCCGTCTGTCTGTTGTGTTGTGCTTTTTGCCATAAGGGATGCAAATATATAAAATAATTATCCGGCAGTATCTTTTTGTTAGATAGAATACTATATCTTTGCCTTTTTAATAGTTATTGTCTTACATCAAAAACAAATGTTATGAAGAAGTTGTTTAATTCAAAAGCGTTATTCGCTATTATTGGTTTGTTTTTACTGTCATCGTTAGCTGCGAAAGAAATGAAAAGTGGTGATGAATTATTGATTATCGCTCATGTAACAACAAAAGCTGAATATAAAGATGAGTTAATGAAAGCTTTTGAAAAGGTAGTAGAAGGCACCCGCCAGGAAGCAGGGAATATATCGTATGATTTATATGTGGATACTTCCGATCCATTAAAATTCACTATCGTAGAACTATGGAAGTCTCAAGATGCTATTAACATACATAATGAAACAAGCCATTTTAAAGAATTTGTAAAAGCGATAGATGGGAAAGCTGATTTGGATGTTAGGATAGTGAAACAAAAGCTCTAAAAAACAGGTAAACATTAAATAAATCATCGGTCCGCAAGGTTTTTCATTATAAATTTCACTGCCAAATCCGGCAGACATGGTGGGTATGGCCTTACGATTGTTTTATTTAACTTTATGTAGTTTATATTATTTGTGATTGTCAAAATATGTCAAACCTGAACGCTAAGAACATGGCTTTAGTCGATGCAAACGATTATTGTCCCGGTATATCGTTGGATTGTGTAATAATAGGCTTTCATGAAGGAAGCCTGAAAGTGTTGTTGAATAAATTTTCGATGTATACCAAATGGATGTTGCCGGGAGGTTTTATCTATAAAAATGAACATGTGGATTCTGCTGCTACGCGAACACTTGTAAACCGGACGGGCTTATCCAATGTATATTTACGGCAGTTTTATTTGTTTGGCGACGTAAACCGGACAAATATAGACGAAAACGAAGACATGTTGGCGAGGCAAGGCTTCAGTAAAGACGATGAAGACGTGAGCCAATGGTTTTTACAACGTTTTTTCAGTATAGGATACTATGCGTGTGTAGAATCTGGCAAAGTAAAGGTACATTCGAATATGGACGAAGAGGTC
>JAISDJ010000133.1 GCA_031264865.1 Tannerellaceae bacterium
GCTGGAAAGAATAAGAGGAGGGGATCGCGGAGACGCTTACTGTCCCCCCACGCCCCACAACCTCCCGAACTTGAATCCTGAAAGCAGACTGAAACGTCTCCTTTCAGGATTACGCGCTATAGGGCAGTAGTTTACGAGCCGTCTGAAAGCTGAAAGCAGGGGTAAAAAAGCTACCTAGAGAGGGGGATTATCCTGCTAAAATAACATGTTCTTAACTAAATGAAACGGTATTGAATAAAAATCCGGGGCTGTGTTTTAGCAAAAAAAAGTCATTATAGTGTCTTCAGTAAGTCATCATAGTGTTGTTACCAAACCATCATAGTGTTGTTAGTAAACCATCATAATGTCTTCCCCGAACCATCATAGTGTTTTTCCCGTACCATCATAATAGTACAAAGAAATCATCACGATGTCTCCAGTCAAACATCACGAAGACTTACCAAAGACATCGTGATGCTTTGCTGAAGACATCGTGATGTTTTGACTGAAGAGATCGTGATGAAAAGATGAAACATTGTTTACAGGGTTGATGAATTATTTCGTATTTTTGTTACGCCAATCTATACATTATATATAGTAGATGCAGGGGAGTAGAATGTGTAACATTATGTTGTTTATAACTAATGGAATTAGTACAATGAGTTTTACAAAGAAAATTAAAAAATACATTATTCTATTAGTTCTATCAGGGGATGCTCTTTCGTTATGTGCCCAATCGGAATATATGAGGGAACTTTCCGTTGGCTACGGTTCTGACAAAAATTTCATGGCGGATTTTTCATATAGCAGATTTTTGGGAGAATCTATGCTAATCGGTTTAGGAGCAGGTCTTAATTCCCCAATAAAAAGCTATGAATTTAATGGACTTGAAGGGGATGTGTTCATTCTCTCAATGACAACAAAATTTCAATATATTCCATGGAGGAAAAAATGTTCCCCTTTTGCTGCATTACAGGCCGGAGGAGAAAACACAATATTAACTCGTTGGATAGATAGTGAAGGTAACAAAATAGAAAGGGATTACAAATTAGTTGGAGTCCTTTCACCTGTAGCCGGTGTTAAATATAAAGCGACAGATAAAATTACTTTTACTATTGCCTTTGCCCTATCCTTTAGAACCTCGTCTACTTATTCGGTATCAAAACAAAATTACTCTTTTTTGATAGGAATAGGATTCTGAATGCGAAGAAAGTAGTATATTTGTCGTGTTTATTCCCGTAAAAACACGAAATAAAATGAAAAAATCGAATCTTATTTTTATAGGCATCTTGTTGGTGTTGATGGGATGTGGGGGTGACAGATCGGCGACGGACAGTCTGGTTACGGTGGATGTTACGGCGAATTATCCGAAGAAAGAATTGATTCTTCAAGACGTTATGGATGTGGAATATATTCTGCTGGAAACCACAGACGAGTTTCTTACGAGAGGGAAGGTGATGGATGTTGGCCGGGATATCGTATTGGTAACGAATGCGAGGGAAGGGGATATACTGATTTTTGACAGAACAACCGGTCAGGGTGTAAGAAAGATAAATCGTAGAGGGCAAGGCGCTGAGGAATATCTGATGCTTGTGAATCTTATTTTAGACGAGGCTGCCGGCGAGATGTTTGCGAATGACGGCCCTTCGAGTAAAATTCAGGTATACGACCTGCTTGGAAACTTTAAAAGAAGTCTCCCGTACAAAAAGGGCGCGTTTGTTAGTAATCTGTACAATTACGACAAAGATTATTTACTATGCCAGGATACTTACGCAGCAGACAACACAGATTTAGTGAACTCCTTCTTTCTTATAACCAAACACGACGGAAGCATGACGGATATTGAGATTCCTGTTGAAAAGAAAATATCGACGGTGATAATGGAAAGGGTAGGGAATGCGGTTTATGCGAATGGGCCGAGAAACAGCCTGATCGTACCTTTCCAAGGCAACTGGATCATAACAGAGCCTTCATCCGATACCGTATATATGAATCAGCCGGATAACAGCCTGCATCCTTTTATGGTAAGAACGCCCTCTGTACAGACGATGGAACCTGAGGTTTTTCTTTTCCCGGGTGTTCTTACCGGCCGTTATTACTTTATGCAAACCGTAAAGAAAGAATATGATTTTGAGGCGGATAAAGGACTGCCGGCGACCGATTTGGTATACGACAGGCAGGAAAATAAGCTATACAGATATACCGTCTGCAATAATGATTTCAGTGGAAGGACGGAAGATGTGTCTCAGAGAAGCATCAATAATGAAACCGCATTCTACGTAACGCTGGAAGCTCCGGCCCTTGTGGAAGCTTACGGGAAAGGACAACTGAAAGGCGAACTGCAAGAGATGGCGGCCAGCTTGGATGAAGAAGATAATCCGGTGATTATGCTGGTAAAGCATAACGTTTCCGGGAAATCATCCTATCATAAATAAAGAGCGCAACCACGGCAAGCAGGCCAATACCTAATAATATCATCCATATACCGGAAGGATGGTACGTGTCCCACAGCAGGTTGGTTAATTCTTGCGGGGTGAGGTTTACCTGGCGGGCTACTTCTTCAAAATACGCATTGGTGGACAGGCCTTCGGGTATCTGTAATTCATTTGTTGTTGCAAAGCGGCGGGCGATATCTACTTTGTCGGACGTCTGTTGGTATACGCTTCCCGAAACGATTCCGGCCAGTACGTTGCCGATAAATACGGGGATAAAGGAATATCCCATGTATAACGCTTTCTTGCCGTCGGGCGCCAACCGGCCGATGTATTCGGATATTTTAGGCGA
>JAISDJ010000233.1 GCA_031264865.1 Tannerellaceae bacterium
AAGAAGTAAAATCGGATATCCGAATCGAAACAGGAGCAACCGATAGCCCGGAGTTTTCCGTCCACCTCTCTAACGGCAGAAAATATACAGTAAATACAATTGAAGAGGTTCTGGCCTTAATTCATACCGGAGAATAAGGATTTATATATAACTCAAATAATTATCCCGGCTTACCACATCAAAAATTGCTTTAGGATATGTTTCTTTAAAAACAACCGGAATATCAGGTTTTTTATTACCCCATTTAAACTCCAACGCAGTAAGAGCATACGAACTTTCTTCAATAAGGTCTATTTCCTGACGGTCATACGTTCTCCAGAAATAAAACTCTTTCCCCAAACCTTCATTATTATTAGCTTTTATACGTTCACTTATCAGATAGTTTTCCCACAATGCGCCAACATCTTGCCGGATAGATAAGGGATTGAAATTACCGATGATTGCATTGCGTATGCCATTGTCGTAAAAATACCATTTACCGGCCTTGGTTACTTCCTTTCGCAAATTACGCGCATATGCTCCAAGGCGGTAAACAACATATGCTTTGGAAAGTAAATCAAGATACTTCTCAACCGTATTTTTACTCATACCAAGTTGTTTGCCAAGCTCGTCGTAAGAAACCTCATTGCCAAGTTGAAAGGCCACAAGACGTAGTAATTCTTTCATCTTGCCGGAATTTTTCAATCCATCTATGGTCAAAATATCCTTCAGCAGGTAAGCACCGATAATATCTCTCAGGTAATCGGTCTTTCGTTCAAAGCTATCCATTGTCACCACTTCAGGATAAGAACCGTATATAAGCCGTGATTCAAGATTCTGTCTGGTTTCCAACGCTGTCTCGATTTGTGCGATTTCTTTTTGAGAAAAAGGAGTAAGATAAAACGAAACGCTTCGTCCTACCAACGGTTCGCCTGCTTTATTCAAAAGGTCGAAAGAAGAGGAACTACTTGCGATTACACGGACATTTTCAATTTCATCCACAATCAATTTTAACTTAGAGCCAATATTTGGTATACTTTGCGCTTCATCTATTGCCAGTAAATCCACACCTTCCAACAGATGCCGGTAGTTGGCAACAGATTGTTCCTCCAGCAGAGCCAACGTATCATAATCCTCTCCGTTGAGCAGCATCGTTTTTCCGGCAAAGTCTTTAACCAATTGACGCATCAATATGGTTTTTCCAACCCTCCGCGCACCAAAAATCAAGACAGCCTTACTAGGCTCTATCCTGGCAGCTATTCTATCTTGCAATAATCGTTTTAACGGTTCCATAGCTACTTGTTTTTTTGTTCAAAAGTAGCGATTGTTTGTTAATTGACAAATTTCGCATAAAAAAAGTCAATTCATTGACGATTTTTATATAGACCGAAGTCTTATTTCAGGCTAATTCTTTTACTCCCCAAGGAATATAACCGATACACATTAAAATACTGCCAATTGTACTTATAAGCTCTATTTCAGGATTGTTTAACAGAAGTAGCCCTATAATAATCAGGCTTCCCTGCCATTTCCGCACTATATTTTCTTTTATTAGCCCGATTGTTTGAATAATAGCGCCTAAAGGTAAAAGAGGCAAAAAACAGACGATCCAAAGAAGCCCTGCTTTTTGTACGATAACATCTAAGTATGGAATCAATCCTTGAAATTGAGATTCGGGAATCGTGTCGAAAGCAGATAAGACCAAGCATAAAGCACCTTTATCAACCGCTAAGATAAAAGCTCCGAATATTCCGACAACTCCACCCCAAAAAGCGTATTTCTTGCCTTTGCCTTGAAGCCTGTTCATCGTTCCTGCCATAACTACGATTACCAGAGGAACAGCCATCATTACAATCAAATGCCCGATGTGATAAAGAGGGTTATTGTGAAACCTGTCAACAAGGTCTTGTGCCGTGTGCAACATCTTCATCTCTAGCAAGTCTGGGTGCATCAGAAATCCAGCAAATAACATGAGAGGGAATAAAATAATGGATAATGCGAATCCTTTTGATTTAATTGTTTCGATTTTCATATTTTTCATATTGTTTATTGTAAAAAACATGGCAAAGGAATGGTTTTAAGAGAAGTAAGTCGCCTCACTCGTGCGAATGAGACATATTCTTTCGGTATTCAGTTGGGGTTAATCCTGTTTTTTGCTTAAAAATACGGTTAAAAGTAGCTTTGGAATTGAATCCGCAATCATAGGCAATAGCCAAAATCGTCAGGTTCTTGAATTGAGGATCAACCAATCTTTGTTGCGCTTCTTCTATACGATAGGTGTTTATAAAATCGTAAAAATTCTGATGGAAGGCCGTACTTAATACCTGGGTGACATAATGCGGATAAGTATCCAATGCTGAAGCGAGATTTTTCAGGGTTAATTCTATATGGATATACGGCTTTTCTTTTTCCATATAATTTTTAAGCCGTTGGGAAAGAATAACTGCATCTTCCTGTTTCAAACCGTAGTTTGCGTATGATTTTTCTTTTTCAATATGGGTTTGACCTTCCGTTTGTATTTGATGGTATGGAATAACGATCTGACTGAAAACCGTACTATGCTTAATGCCTCGAAATCCCAAAATATTGACAAACAGCAAGACCACAACAGCAAACAGGCTGTATAACGATAATTGGAACGCAAAGAACTCATGAAGAATGACGAATATCAATGCTCCGCTTAACAGGATGATTAACCCCGATGCAAGAAACTTTATCCAATTAAAACTCAACCTATCTATAGTAGAGAAATTTGTTTGTAAAAACGCTTTGTATTGACGAAATAGCCTGACTGCAAGAATAATAAACAAGGCATTGACGCAAAAAGCAACTATTCTGGTTATAATTGCCGTTTCTTGTGGATATGAGTTGTAAAAAATGAATCCGATAGCAGCAACTAATGTATATACAATTACTGTAAAGTATTCTTTTTTAAAGTCTTTATAAGAATTACTTATCAGAGATTTGGTACATAAATACAGAAAAAATCCATGTAGTCCAACCAAAACATAACTCGGATAAAGAAAACAATTTAAATACGATATATTTTCGGTCTGTGAAACAGAAATACACAGGATGTTTACAGTTAGAAAGAACAGCCATACGGAAAGATGTTTATCAAGCATACTCTTATTCTTCTTGGTGATAACCAACACCCCAAAGAATAAAGCCTGAAACGCTGCGATTAATGAGATCAGTTGAAACATCTACACTATTTAAGTCTGCAAACTTAGATAAAAATTCGCGATTTAGGGAAATGAAGACTCCAAAATGCTTTCCCCCCCACCCGACGCAGCATTCCTTGTTTTTCTTATTAACTCATTCATGTCAAATTCTATTTGATTCCCTTTATTCAAGAGATACCGACCTTCTTAAAAAAGGTCGGCATCTTCTGAGAAAAAGGTAGACATAAAATTTTTAATGTTTTGTTGCGTGTTGCGCTACGTTTGCAGATAGTTTGGCGTATAGAAGATAGTTATTGTCGTTCGCCGTCATATTTGCTTGTACTTCGGTGAGTTTCTGTCGCATTTTGTCTGAGAGTTAATTAGATTTGAGAGCTTTTTCGATGCGTTCTCCCAAGTCTCCTGGATCCACACAAACCAGATAATATCCGTTTTGGAGAATGAAGACAGGGTCGTTGAATCGTTCCTCCCCGAAAAAGTCATTAACAAGCCCGAAATAGGTACCTTTCAGCGTTTTTTTATCTACGATATAGTATGCAGGCGCATCTCCTTCCTGTCGCATTTGCACGTTTCCGCTCTCATCCGTCCTGGCAACCGTAACAATCGAGCTTGTACTCCCCAGGAAATAGCCCGGCCACTCTGCATACGCATGCGGTTTAAGAGCTTCTCCTTTAAAGTTGGCCGTAAAACGAGGAATCAGTTTCTTCTTTACCAGATCGATATGGTAGAGCGAATCCGTTCGGGGTCTCCAAGTCCAATGACTGAGATCAATGGCATCTCCATTCCTGAAAGATAATACGTCCGTACTGTAATCAAAAGGGAAATTAAGAGAAGAAGGTATGTCATAAAGCTTATTGCCTTTCAGGTCCTGCACCCAGATAAAAGAAGGGATGTCCGGATGAGGTTCGCCCATTACCAACAGTTCATCACCCCGGACTAAGAAAAGGGATTTATTCGCTCTATGCACCAAAGGAACAGGAGATAATGCGTTTCCTTCCAAGTCGTACACCAAGAGTGATTCCGTAGTATATGGCATCAGGTAAATACGCCCGTCGGACTCGTTTATCTGCCCTACATAAAGGGTACGATATTCTCCGGGACCCTGGCCGAAGGAGCCAATATCAGCGATGTATCTACCCTGTTTGTCGAACAGCTTACAGGGTATATTCCCTGATGCTTGCGTTAGAAAATAATTCTCCGATGCATAGACCTTGTAAGCGCTGACAAGAGCTTCATCCCGATCGTCGAGTTTAATGATTTGCAATTCTTCCGTGAAATAACTTAGCGGGAAGATCACCGTGTCTTTCAACAGGGATGGATCCATTTCAATGAACTCTTCCCCGTCCAATACCGTGCGGGTGGCAACTACGGGAGCATCCTCCAGGTAATTCACCTGAGAGGCTTCGTTACAAGCAAATAGAATAGCTATGGCTGCCGGTAACAGAAAAGATTTTAAATGAGTCGTTATAATAAGATGGTTTTAAAGTGTATAGTATCTGCGATAGACTACTTATTCTACACCTTTCAATTTGGCGTAGAGGAGGTAGTTATTGTCATTAGCCGTCATATTGGCTTGTACTTCGGTGAGTTTCTGCCGCATTTTATCCGAGAGTTGGTTGGAATTGAGGGCTTTTTTGATGCGTTCTTCCAAGTCTCCGGGATCTACACAAGCTAGGTAATATCCATTTTGGAAAACGAGTGGTTCGTTGAATCTCTCTTCCCCGAAAAAGTCATTGACCAATACGAAATAGGCACCTTTCAGCGTTTTCTTATCTACAATATAGTATGCAGGCTCATCGCCTTCTTGTCGTCTCCGCATGTTTCCGTTCTCATCCGTCCCTGTAATCGTCGCAACCGTACTTGTATTCCCCAGGAAATAGCCCGGCCACTCCGCATACCTGTGTGATTTAAGAGCTTCCCCTTTAAAGTTGGCTGTAAAACGAGGGATCAGTTTCTTCTTTACCAGATCGATATGGTAGAGCGAATCCGTTTGAGGCTCCCATATCCAATGGCTGAAATCAATAGCCTCCTCATTCTGGGAAGATAACGCCATTGCAATGTAATTAGAGGGAAAATCAATAGAAGAAAAGATGTCATAAAACTTATTTCCTTCCAAATCCTGCATCCATATAAAGGAAGGGATATCCGGATGAGGTTTACCCATTATCAACACTTCATTGTCTCTTACTAAGAAAATGGAATAGCCCATTCTATGCACCAAAGGGACAGCGGGTAATACATTCCCTTCCAAATCGTACACCAGGAGTGATTCCGTGGTATACGGCATCAGGTAAATGCGTCCGTTTGGCTCATCTATCTGCCCCGCGTAAAGATAACTGTATTCTCCGGGGCCCTGGCCGAAAGAGCCAATGTCGGCGATATATTTACCCTGTTTGTCGAATAGTTTGCAGGGCGTATTATCCGATGCCTGCGTTAGAAAATAATTCTCAGATGCATATACTTTATAAGCGTTGACAAGCGCCTCATCCCGATCGTCGAGCCTGATGATTTGCAATTCTTCCGTGAAATAACTTAGCGGGAAGATTACCGTGTCTTTCAACAGAGAGGGATTCATTTCAATGAGCGCTTCCCCATCCGGCATCGTGCGGGTGGCAACTATGGGAGCATCCTCTAAGTAATTCACCTGCGAGACTTCGTTACAAGCAAACAGAACAGCTATGGCTGCCGGTAACAGAAAAGATTTTAGATGAGTCGTCATAATAAAATGGTTTAGTGTTTATAGTATCCACAATAGACCCGCAAGATATAATATTTAAACTATTTACGAAATACTCGTAACTATTTTTAACCGTTATGAAACTGTAAATATATTAAAATACCCCAATTTATATTCTTCGGACGGGAGCATAGAAGGCGTCTTCGAGATGTTCTATTTCATATCCGGTATCCCTTTTTATCAATGTAATAATATCAAACCGGACAGGCAGATTCAATCTGAAATAACGGGCATATACATCCGCCGCCGATACGATTCGTTTTATCTTGCCTCTGTCTACTGCTTCTTCGGGAGCAATGAGGTAATCTTCCGAACGGGTTTTCACTTCCACGATAATTAATTCATCCTCTTTCATCGCTACGATGTCGAGTTCGTAATGCTGGAAACGCCAATTGGTATGGAGAATGATGTAATCTTTTTGAATAAGATAATTACGGGCTTCTTCCTCTCCTTCTTTTCCGATAAGATTTTGGTCTTTCATCTGTCTATAATTTGTACAAATATAAGGTTTTTCTTTTTTATTTAAGGTTTCACATTTATATTTGCAACATGAAGAAAAAGAAGAAACACAAAAAAACAGACTTATCTAAATCGCCTCGCGTACACCGAGTATCGTTTCTGCTCAATAACGATGAGCATAAAGCGCTTTCAAGCCACTTTTCCAAATACAAAATTGAGAACAAGTCTCGTTGGTACCGCGAAATCATCTTCACCCATGTGCTTCGTACCTTGGAAGAAGATTATCCCACCCTGTTTGATGAAAGTGAAATGCGCGGATGAATTCCCTAAGTGACGAATATTTTATGAAGCAAGCGCTTGCCGAAGCAAAGCAGGCAGCATCCGAAGGGGAAGTACCGGTGGGTGCCGTTATTGTTTGCGACGGACGTGTTATTGCTCGCGCACATAACCAAACCGAATGTCTGAACGACCCGACAGCCCATGCCGAAATGCTTGCTATTACTGCTGCCGCAAATGTATTAGGAGCTAAATATCTTACGGGTTGTACGTTGTACGTAACTGTAGAACCCTGTGTAATGTGTGCCGGCGCTATTGGTTGGTCGCAGATAAGTACATTAATATATGGCACTTCAGATGATAAAAAAGGATTTCAGCAATTTGCCCCTAAGGCATTGCATCCCAAAGCAATTATAAAAAAGGGACTCTTAGAAGATGAATGTGCTAATGAAATGATTGCATTTTTCCGTAATCGCAGATGATTGATCACTCTTTTATTTCTTCATAATCCACATATTCACCTTCGTTTTTGTCAAACACTTTCTTTTTGGACGATACAGTTTCCTGCCGGCTTGAGCTTTTCTGTTTAGACGCATTCTGAGTTGCCCGGTGTTGCTGCCGCGCCCTCTTTTCACTTTCACTTTCGCCAAACAAGACACGTTTAAGTGTACGAAGGAAAGATAACCCCAACATCAAAGTCATCAGGATAATGAAGAATATGATAACAAACAAGAATTTAAACATAACGTAACGTGTACTATTATAATGTAACACTACAAAGATACGATTTTCTATTGAAAAAGAAAATGAATCTGTTCAAGACAGAATAAAAGCAACACACACGCTATTATGGCACATGGAATATACGAAATAGCATTTTTTATCGGACAATAGTATTTTTTTTTAAATTATCAAGCTATTTTATAATATTATTCACATATCTTTACACAGAAAAAAAGCAAACATGCATGAGATACGTATATCGCGCGCATAAATATATTAATAAATACTATTCTTATACGCAAGAGTGGCCATCTTTGTTTAAAAGAGTTGGTGTTCTCTTTTTTTGTTACCTTATAAACTAAACTGATTATGCCTATGAATACAAGTTAATTTTTTTCCTTAAAACACGAAACTATGTGCGCGCAAACAGAACGCGTCACAAATGTTTCCATGTGACCTATCATTATTAAATCTAAAACTTATCATCATTTTACAACATGAAAAAGTACATTAAAAATGCACGTCCAACAGTATTCCTCTTAACTGTTTGTTTTTTATTGTTTGCCTCCGTCCTCTCAGAAATGAAAGGGCAAGCTGGTGGTACAACGATAACGGGAACCGTTACCGACGCTTCGACAGGCGACTTTCTTATCGGTGTAAACGTTTATGAAAAAGGTACTACCACAGGATCGATTACCGATATAAATGGGAAATACTCACTGATCGTTTCCAACCGAAATTCCACAATCGTATTTTCCTACATCGGCTATACCACACAGGAAGTAAGGCTTGAAGGTAATAGTATCCTCAACCTTAGGCTCCAGGAAGATACTCAAAACTTAGACGAAGTAATCGTAGTTGGATACGGTACGATGAAAAAGAGCGACCTTACCGGCGCCGTCGGCCGCGTGGCGATGGAAGGCACAAGCACGCTCCCCAACATGAACCTTGCGCAGGCGCTGTCTGGCGCTTCGGCGGGTGTCAGCATCACGCAGAACTCTAATGCCGAAGGTGAAGCTTCTATTGCAATCCGTGGAAAGACGTCGCTCTCAGCCAACGACAATCCACTTATCGTACTCGACGGTATTATTTACAACGGTTCGATTGCTAATATCAATGTAAACGATATCGAGTATATCGATATCCTTAAAGATGCCAGCGCGGCAGCTGTTTATGGTTCGCGTTCGGCCAACGGTGTCGTGCTGATCACCACCAAGAAAGGGAAGCAAGGCAAGCCGCGGGTCACATTCAATGCCTACTATGGAGTGCAGTCACCTTCCAATATTGAGATGAAGGTGATGGATGCCGAGCAGTATGCCTTGCGCCTGACAGATTATTACTACCAGCAGAGCCTGTATGCGTGGTACAGGACTAACCCAACAAGTGACGTTGGCAAACCAGCCTATCCGGACATTAACAACCGCGAAGTTGTAGCCAGTTCGCTACGTACGCAAGAAGAAAAAGACATGTACCTGAAAGGTGGACAGAACATTGACTGGGTAGACACGGCGCTGGCCGACAATCCCGTCATACAGAGCTACGACGCAAGCTTCTCCGGACAGACTGATAAGGTGAACTACTATGCCTCGGTATCGTACACTAGCGAAGATCGCATTCGTGTAAACGACACTTTCGACCGATATACGTTCAACACCAAAGTAGATGGTAAACTGACCAACTGGCTCTCGGTAGGAATGAACGTCAACTATTCGTATCGCGACTATTCCGGTATCGCTGCCAACCTTGATGATGCACGGAAAACCAGTCCGTTGGCCAACGTGACCGATCCGAACGTACCCGAACCGGCTTATCTGACTAACGAAACCTACATGCCGCATCCGATGCGCGGATTGCTGGTAAGTGACGTGGATGTCCGCAACGAACTCTTCTTCGTGGGTAATGCTAAGGTAGAAGTACCGTTCGTAAAAGGGCTTACGTACGACTTCAACTATTCCAATACCTACTACAACCGCAAGCGGAACATCTTCTATCCCGTCACCACTTCCGACGGCGTAGGTACTAATGGGAGGGCTCAAAGAAGACCGGAAGAAACGCGTAGCTGGATTTACAATAACATCGTTTCGTACCAGAACAAGTTCGGCGACCACAACGTGCAAGCAACACTCCTCTACAGTCGCGAAAAATATACGGGCGAATCATACATCTTCACCTCTGAGTATTTCGACAATCCAATCCTCGAATACAACAAGATGGATATGGGAACCAAACTGAGTACAAGTGAAAACAAAGCATGGCAGGAAACAAGCGTATCCTATATGGGGCGTATCAACTACCAGTTCCGCAATCGCTACATGGTAGGTGCAACTGTTCGCCGCGACGGTTTCTCTGGATTCGGCGTTAGTTCCAAGTTCGTTACTCTGCCTTCGATATCACTTGGCTGGGTTGCTTCGGAAGAATCCTTTATGCAGCAGTTGCCGTGGCTTTACCTCAAGACACGTCTTTCGTACGGACAAAACGGCAACCAGGGTATCGGTCGTTACAGTAGTCTCGCGCAGATGTCTACCCAGTCGTATGTTTACGGCTCTACGTCCGTCGTTGGCGTATATCCTAACACAATGGGCAACTCGTCGCTGGCATGGGAAAAGACCAATTCCTACAACCTGGGTATCGACTTCGGCTTCCTAGACCGCCGCATCAACGGATCCATCGATCTTTATACGGCACAGACCAACGATGTACTTGTGAAACGTCGCATCCCTTGGTCGTCAGGATATGAAGAAATATGGACCAACATCGGAGGTATACAGAACAAGGGATTTGAAGTATCTGTCAACTCGCGCAACATCGATCTGCAAGACTTCAAATGGGACATGGGCGTTACCTTTACGCTTAATCGCGACAAAATCACCAAGCTCTACGGTGGAGAAAACGATACCGACATCGGTAACTCGTGGTTCGTAGGCGAACCTATACGCTCCATCTACGACTATAAAATGACCGGTGGGCTGTGGACAGAGCAAGATCTTTATTCAGGTAACATCCTCAAGGGATGGTATCCGGGACAGTACAAATACTGGGACAAGGACAGCAACGAAGTCATCAATCCCGACGACCGTACCATTATCGGCAACAAGTCGCCCAATTACGCGTTCAGCATAAGCAATACGCTGACGTACAAAAACTGGTCTCTTTACTTCTTCATCAACTCTATTCAGGGGGGCAACGGATATTATATGTGGAACAACTACGACTACGTAAACGTATCCTCACGCTCGGACGACGTGTACCGCATCAACCAACAGGCTGTGCGCCAGTACTGGACGCCGACCAATGGAGTTAACAACTCAACGGGTATCTACAACTCGCCGGCCGTTACCAGTGGAATCTACGAAGACCGCAGTTTCGTACGCTTGCAAGATGTGTCGCTCTCGTACAACTTCACCCCGAAGGTACTCAAGGCGCTGGGTGGAATAGAATACCTACAGCTCTATGTGTCGGGGAAAAACCTGTACAACTGGACAAACTTCTCATTCTGGGATCCCGAATATGTATCGGACGACACCGACAACCGCCCGCACCTGCCTTCTACAAGAAGCATCGTTTGCGGCCTCAAGTTATCATTTTAATAAATCCTAAATTTTACGGACATGAGATCATATTTTCCAAAAAGAACCTATTTCGTTCAAATCATACTGACGCTGATGCTGGCGTTGGCCTCGTGTAATGACTCCGAGTTTCTCGAAGAAAAGCCGATGGATTTCCTTGCGCCCGAAAATGCATACAGCACGCTGGCCGGCGTGAAACAGGGTATCACCGGACTGCACTGGACGCTGCGCAACGACTGGTTTTTCGGCGAAGAGCAGCAAGACGTGATGAGTATCTACAAGGCGCTGGGAACCGACATTGCCTTTCACGGTGAAGACCCAAACAGTACGCGCTTCCTTTGCAACTACGTTACCTACCTAACCCCAGCCTCCGACTACGTTCGCGAATACTGGCGCCGTCCTTACCGGATTATCCAACGCGCCAATACGTTGGCCGTAGCTATCGAAGCGCTAGACGAATCGCTATGGGCACGTCCCACACAAAAAGATGAATATTTGGCCGAAGCACTGTTTATGAGGGCATGGTCGTACCGGCTGTTAGTGTCATTCTTTGGCGACGTTCCCGTAGTGACCGATGTAATAGATGAGGCGAAGACCGACTTCGTTCGCGATCCTATATCCAAAGCTTATGAACAGATGGAGGCTGACCTCAACTACGCTGTACAGCATCTCCCAAACCCCGGTAATGAAGAAGATCCCGGTCGTGTGACCAAAGGAGCCGCACTGCACCTCTTGACCGAAGTTTATTTGATGCAGAAGAAATACGGCGAAGCCGTGCAGACATCTACGCGCGTAATTAACGAATTCGGATACGCGCTAATGACCGAACGCTTCGGCTCGACGAACGATGTCTTCGGTACCGGTGACGTTTATCTTGACCTCTTCGCCTTCGGCAACCAGAATCTCTCGGAAAACAAAGAAGCCATTTGGGTAATCCAGTTTGAACCACCTACGGTTATTGGTGGCTCCAACGCCCGCGGTACACGTGCTTTCGGGCCGGCTTATTTCCGTATGGGTAATACGCCCGATGGCAAACCGGCTTTCAGAGGCGAGCTTGTCAACGGCTCTTACACAGGATACTCCGACTCGCTCGGACGAGGAGTGTCATGGATACGACCTACCAACTTGATGGTTTACGAAGTATGGAAAGATAACTGGGACAACGACATACGCAATGCACCGCACAACATCAAGCGTGATTTCTATTTCGATAATCCCGAATCGGAATATCACGGGAAAAAGATAGACTTCAGCCTCTATTCGGCCGACGCTGGACGCGACGCCATTCGCGATACCTGCCAGTACATCTATCCCTTTTTTATGAAACATTCCGATCCGCTGAACATCTTGACCAACATTCCGACCTCGGGTGGCGGAGATATCTTTAAAGACCAGTATGCCATGCGCTTGGCCGAAACCTATCTTCTGCGTGCCGAAGCATATCTACAACTGGGCGACAAGGAAAAAGCGGCTGACGATATCAACAAAATTCGTGAACGCTCACATGCCAAGCCCGTCACGGCAGGCGAGGTAGACATCGACTACCTGCTCGACGAACGCGCCCGCGAACTATATGGAGAAACCTGCCGTTTCTATGTACTCCGCCGCACCGGCAAACTGGTTGAACGCGTACGCAAGTACAACAACAACCCGCTCAATCCCGGACTGGGCATCCAGGATCACCACGTCCTCTGGCCTATCCCGCAGATGCAGAGAGACCTCAACATCAATGCCGATTTCGCGCAGAACCCGGGCTATTGACACTTTGTATCTCACCTATAAAGAAAGGGACCAACAAAGGGCGCGTACATCGAAGGAAAGATGTACGTGCCCTTTCTGAATAGATTACTATTAATTATTTACTAAAGAAATAGTAGCCGAAGCATTATCATTCAAGGGAATTACTTTGAATAACCACATTCCATTTGGAAAAACTTGAAGTTCGCATAGTTGAGACAAAGAGGCCTCATATGTAAGAAAACAACCTGAAATTTTATTTACACTTTTAATAATATGCGCCCTGGTAGTAATGGGTAACTCACTATCTAATAAATGTACATCCAGTCTTAGATTAGAAGGGTTTTCGAATGCGCAAATGTCATATTCAGTTGATAATACAGTAAAAATCTCTGTTTGAGTTCAAAGTTTACTTCTTGAATTTCTGTTTTTAAACGGGTTATATTAGGAATAAAAATTTCTAATGAATATTTATATATATTCACTATAAAATAAATAAAATACAATGTTGGGAATGGATACTATTAAATTATTTGGATCTCGCATGAAGACCTAATATTAAAAAATATAATAAAGAAATAATAGGTGATGTTATTTTATTGCTAAACAAAATACTTGAGGGATTAAATATTTTGTTTCAATCAATTATGGGTATGTGATATTACTTATGCCTATTCACACATGATCATAGGCTACCAGCTTGCTCCCAGGTTAGAATTTCACTATAACCTAAGCAGCCTTGGAGATGGCCCCTGAAACTACCTGCGGGAAGAAGCTGGAGGGCCTGATCCGGCGAAGGAAAGAACCGGAAAGATCAAAAACCGGTGGAAAAAGAAGAAACTCCCTGAAGAGTCACACGAGTCACAGCAGGTA
This sequence comes from Tannerellaceae bacterium, assembly GCA_031264865.1. GTDB lineage: Bacteria > Bacteroidota > Bacteroidia > Bacteroidales > Tannerellaceae > DFXE01. The sequence goes on from JAISDJ010000233.1 coordinate 13,533, forward strand.
GGGATATCAGATGTCAAAAACAATACAGATTATTTAAAAGTGTTAAAAGGCGAGGTGCTTGAAAAGATAATACAAACTTCTGTTTTATCTTTGAATCGAACGCTGTAAACGAATACGATCCCTTCAGTAAATCATTATGATAGTTTTACAAAGACGTCACAATGGTTTTGTGAAGACATTGTAATGGTTTACTCAAGACATAACAATGGTTTACTCGCCTTTCGCTACCCATAGATTTTTGTTTTTTTTATTCGACTCGTTTATAAATTGCGGATTTTTATCTAAGTTTGTACAGTTAAAACTTGGATTTGTAGCAAACAATCCTTCCATAGATAATTATCGTATGAAAAAAATATTTAGTATTCTGTTATTAACGCTGATAACTATTATTGCCCAGGCACAGATATTTACTCCTGTAAAATGGAAAATAAATCTGGATGATTCCGGCACTTTGGAGAAAGCGATTGTCTTTACGGCTACGATGGATGCCGGATGGCATTTATATGATACGAATTTACCCGAAGGTGGGCCTGTGTCTACGTCGTTTACATTTGAAACGTTGAAGGGCACTGAGTTAATAGGAAAACCAATCGCTTCCGTTACGCCTACCTCGGTATATGATGAACTTTTTGATATGAACTTACGTTGGTTTGGCGGAAAAGTTTCTTTTACGCAAAAATTTAAGGTAACCGATGCGAAAGAGTTTCAAATAGCCGGAGAAATAGAATTTATGGCTTGCAACGATGAAACATGCTTGCCTCCCGAACGCGAAGAATTTTCTTTCAACCGGAAACATCTAAAAACGGATGAATCAGTCACAGATTCATCCATAGAAGAACTACCAAATGAAATCGTTGATGTAATAGAAACAACGGCTGTGGAAACAGAAGAAGCCGTTACAAGCCAGGATAATTCTACCATAATTAAAATAGCGCCTTTGGCTATTCCCGGACTTGCTGCCGATAAAGCCCTTTGGGAGCCGGTAATAGATGAAATGAAGGCTTATGGAGATGCTACCCTGTCGGCTACCGATACCTCGTGGTTATTTATATTCTTTGCCGGGTTTCTGGGTGGATTGATAGCTCTGCTTACGCCTTGCGTGTGGCCGATGATTCCGATGACGGTTAGTTTTTTCCTAAAACGTACCCATAGCCGGAAAAAGGCCGTCGGCGACGCTTTGATGTATGGACTGGCCATTGTTATCGTATATCTTTCGATGGGATTGATCATCACGGGTATTTTTGGTGCAAGCGCTTTAAACGACTTGTCTACGAATGCGATATTCAATATTCTGTTTTTTCTGCTGCTTGTTGTTTTTGCCATTTCTTTCTTTGGCGCTTTCGAGATGGTATTGCCCGTTTCCTGGACGAATAAGTTGGATAGTAAGGCTGATTCTACAACCGGATTGGTTAGTATCTTTTTTATGGCTTTTACGCTGGTATTAGTTTCTTTCTCATGCACAGGGCCGATTATCGGAACATTGCTTGTACAGGCTGCTGCCATGGGAAGTACTATTGGGCCGGCTATCGGTATGCTGGGATTTGCGTTGGCACTGTCTATTCCGTTCAGCCTCTTCGCCATTTTTCCGAATATGCTGCAAAATATGCCGAAATCGGGCGGATGGCTTAATTCCGTAAAAGTAGTATTGGGATTCCTTGAATTGGCTTTGGCGCTTAAATTTCTTTCCGTAGCAGATTTGGCCTATGGGTGGAGGATACTTGATAGGGAAGTATTCCTTGTCTTGTGGATTGTGATATTTGCTTTACTTGGGTTTTATCTCCTTGGTAAATTAAAATTTGCCCACGACAGTGATATAAAATATATACCGGTTTCCCGCTTGTTCATGGCAATCGTATCATTCGCTTTTGCTATTTATATGGTACCCGGATTGTGGGGAGCGCCGCTCAAATCCATCAGCGCTTTCGCCCCGCCTTTGTACACGCAGGATTTTAATTTGTACGACGACGAAGTACATGCGCCTTTCGATGATTACGAAGCCGGAATGGCCGATGCCAAACGAAAAAACAAACCAGTAATGATAGACTTCTCCGGCTACGGATGTATTAACTGCCGCAAAATGGAAGCCTCTGTATGGACAAATCCGGCCGTAAAACAATTACTTGAGAAAGAATATGTGCTGATAACATTATTTGTAGACGATAAAACCAAACTTCCTCAAACACTCGAAATAGAAGAACACGGCAAAACGCGTAAACTAAAAACGATTGGCGATAAATGGAGTTATCTCGAACGAAGTAAATTCGGCGCAAATGCTCAGCCATTCTATGTTTTGCTTGATAATGACGGTAAACCGTTAGGTCCGTCGTATGCATATAATGAAGATATTGCCAAATATGTGAAATTCCTGCAAGATGGTTTGGTTAACTATAAAATGAGAATAGAAAAATAATCGGAATGAGATATAGTAGGGAAGAACAGTTGAAAGCCTTCGGACAACTGCTGGATATTTTAGATGAATTGCGTGTGAAATGTCCATGGGACAGAAAACAAACCAATGAGAGTCTCCGCTCCAATACCATAGAAGAAACGTATGAATTATGCGATGCAATTATCCGCAATGATGCGAATGACATCAAGAAAGAATTGGGAGATTTGCTGCTCCATATTGTTTTTTATGCCAAAATAGGAGAAGAAAAAGGAGCGTTCGATATAAAAGACGTCTGCGATGCATTATGCGAGAAATTAATATTTCGCCATCCGCACGTATTTGGCGACGCCTCGGCCGATACGAGTAAAAAGGTAGAACAAAACTGGGAACAAATAAAGCTAAAAGAAAAAGATGGCAATAAAACTGTACTCGAAGGAGTTCCGGCAGCTCTTCCTTCGGTTGTAAAAGCGCATCGTATCCAGGATAAAGCCCGAAATGTAGGTTTTGATTGGGAACAACGCGAACAGGTATGGGATAAAGTACAGGAAGAGTTTAATGAACTCAAAGCAGAGATAAACCAACTGGATACCGACCATATGGAAAGCGAATTTGGTGATCTCTTTTTCAGTCTGATTAATGCAGCCCGTTTATATAAAATAAATCCTGATAATGCTCTCGAACGTACGAACCAAAAATTTATCCGTCGCTTCAATTATTTAGAAGAACATACAATTAAGGTAGGACAATCACTGAAAGAAATGTCGCTTGAAGAGATGGACAAAATTTGGAATGAAGCAAAAGCGAAAGGGCTTTGATGGAAATTAGCGATATTCTGATTGACTGGTACGGGAAAAACAAACGGGATCTGCCTTGGCGGGAAGTAAGCGACCCTTATATCATCTGGATTTCCGAAATCATATTGCAACAAACAAGAGTAGTGCAGGGAAAGGATTATTTTCTGCGTTTTGCCGAACGTTTCCCCGATATACAATCGCTTGCCGAAGCACACGAAGACGAAGTGTTAAAATACTGGGAAGGATTGGGCTATTACAGTCGTGCGCGTAACCTGCATGCTACCGCTCGCCGGATCATGGAGCAATACGGTGGGAAATTCCCTACGGAATATAAGGAGGTGCTATCGCTAAAAGGTATTGGCGAATACACCGCCGCTGCGATCGTTTCTTTTGTTTGGGACCAACCCTATCCGGTAGTAGATGGAAATGTCTTCCGTGTACTGTCTCGCCTTTTTGCACTGGATACTCCGATTGATACCGGTAAAGGGAAAAAGGAATATACCGAACTGGCGACTTCGATTATGAATCCCGGGAAAGCCGGACTCCACAATCAGGCCATTATGGAGTTTGGAGCTTTGCAATGCACGCCGCAAAATCCGAATTGTATGTTCTGCCCTCTCCAAAGTAAATGTATGGGATATGCTTCCGGTTCGCCGCTATTCTTTCCAGTAAAACAGAATAAGACAAAAACCAGAAACCGTTATTTTTACTACTTACATATAACATATAGAGGAAGGACTTGGTTGAATCGCCGTTCCAACAAAGATATTTGGAAAAGTTTATATGAGTTCCCATTAATAGAAACCGAAATACCTGTAGATTTTATACAATTACAGGAGAAAGAAAATTTCCGGCAATTACTGAAAGAAGCCGGGAAATTATCCATATCTGTTGAGTTGTCTGACGTAAAACATGTATTATCGCACCAAATACTTTACGCTACATTCTATAAAATCGAAATAGAAAAAATCCCCGCTTCCTTACAATCCTGCATAGAGATATCGAACGATGCTATAAACGAATATGCCGTTCCCCGCCTCCTGCGTATCTATCTGGAGAAATAAGTACGCGTAAATATATTCATTTACTTTTTTCTTTGTAAAATGATTGAATTTGTTTTTCTTTGTGAATCAAAATTTAAGAAAACATATTATGTCATTAAATAAAGTAATATTAATAGGGAATGTAGGGAAAGATCCCGATATACGTTATTTTGACAGTGGTGTAGCGGTAGCAAATTTCCCTTTGGCTACTTCGGAAAGAGGATATACATTGGCTAACGGCACAGTTGTTCCCGAGCGTACGGAATGGCATAATGTGGTTGTCCGGCGCGACCAGGTAGCCTTTGTGGAAAAATGGGTAAAGAAAGGATCCGGCTTGTACGTGGAAGGGAAAATCCGTACTCGTACATACGATGATCAAGCAGGTGTTAAGCGTTATGTAACAGAAATCTATGCCGACAGAGTGGAGTTTTTCAGCTTTGGCAAGCGTGAAGACGGACAATCAAATGCAACGCAGACAACTCATTCATCTCAATCAACGGGTTCAGTTCCGTATACGCAGTCTTCCCAACCAACTCAATCTTTGGAAACGAATGATGCAGATGACCTTCCCTTTTGATATTGTTTAACTAATACAGTTCACCTTGGACTCAGACTATTTTTTATCGGGTTTATTCGATCTGGAAATTTTACAATGGCATACCGTATGGCCAATAATAGGCGTGTGTGTTGCTATACTATTCGTATGTGTTTCCGGTTTTATATCAGCGGTGGAAGTTGCTTTTTTCTCTCTCAGTCCGGCTGATATGAATGAAATCAAAGAAAAGAGACATCCTTCCGATTCGGTAATAGCTCATTTGCTGGAGCGTTCCGAATATCTTCTTGCTACGATCCTTGTTATTCATAGTTTTGTTAATGTAACGATCGTAATTGTATGCGCCTATATTATTGGCAATGTTGTAGATTATTCATTCCCTCCATGGTTTGTGTTTATTCTTCAGATACTGATTCCGGCTTTTCTTTTATTGCTTTTCTGCGAGATTATGCCAAAAGTAAATGCCCTGGAAAATCCCTTGAACTTTTCACGTAAAGCAGCCGGGATAATAAATGGAATGGAGATTGTTTGCCGCCCGTTATCAAAACTATTGGTAGGCTCAACATCTGTAATAAATAAAGCGCTGGCCAGAAAAAGACACGAAACACCTGCCGATGAACTATCCAAGGCTTTGGAATTGACGTCGAAAGAAACGCCCGAAGAAAAGGAAATGATAGAAGATATTATCAAGTTTTATAATAAAACGGCTGGCGAAATTATGACTTCTCGCCTGGATGTAGAAGATATTGAGATGCAAACGCCTTTTTGCGATGTTATGCAACTTATTATTGATTCGGGTTATTCGCGTATTCCTGTTTTTGCCGAAACGGAAGATAATATCAAAGGAATCCTTTATGTAAAAGATTTGCTTCCCTATATTGACAAACAGGATACCTTTCGCTGGCAAAACTTGATTCGTCCGGCTTATTTTGTGCCGGAAACAAAAAAGATAGACGAATTACTGGAGGAGTTTCGTACAAATAAAATCCATATGGCAATTGTAATTGACGAATTTGGTGGAACATCCGGTATTGTAACAATGGAAGATATTCTGGAGGAAATAGTAGGCGATATATCCGATGAGTATGATGAAGAAGAACGGCAATTCATTCGTCTGGCCGATGGTAGCCTGATATTTGAAGCTAAAATTCCATTGATGGACTTTTTCCGTGTTATTGATTGCGACCCATCTGAGTTTGAAGAACTAACGGACGAAGTAGAAACATTGGCCGGCCTGTTGCTTGAGCTAAAAGGAGATTTCCCCAAACGGCAGGAAATCATTGAATATAAAGGGTATCGTTTTCAGGTATTGGAAATAGACAATCGCCGTATTCAAAAGGTTAAGTTTACAAGAATTTCCGATTTGGGAAAAGAAGAAAGTTAACGATGCCTAAATTGGCAATACTAATAGGAACCTTGTTGTTGGGCTTATGCTTATCCTGTTCGGAATATACGCCGAAACCACGGGGCTACCTTCGCATAGAGCCTCCTGCTCCATCTTATCGGGTATTACCTCTGAATGAATTACCTTATCGATTTAATGTATCTTCCTTGTCGGAAGTAGAACTTCCGTCTGTCGGTGATCCTGCAGGATGGATTAATTTGTCTTATCCGTCATTGGGAGCTAAAATATATTGTAGCTATCTGGCTATACAGCCTTCTACACTGGGTGTTGCTATGGAAGAGTCGCGTAAGTTGGTCGTCAGACAATCGCAAGACGCTCATTCTATAGCAGAGCAGGCATATAATAATCCGGAGAAACGGGTTTATGCTTATTTATATCAGTTAGATGGAGCCTCTGTTTCACCCATCCAGTTTACGCTGACCGATAGCGCCTCCAACTTCTTTAGAGGTTCTTTGTTATACGACCGGCGTCCGAATGGCGATTCGATTGCCCCGGTCACACACTATTTGAAAGATGATATTATTGAACTCATCCAATCTTTTAACTGGAAGTAGCCATGCCTCTCTATTTAAAACAAACACTTCCTCTTATGGGAGTCTGGAAAGTAAACGAAAGCGTTAGCGAATTACTTTCTCTTCTAACCCAAACGCCGACAAACTTTCTTTTCCCGGAGAAAATACGCACGGAAAACAGAAAAACAGAATGGCTGGCTGTTCGCGTATTGCTGAAAGAGTTATTGGGCGAAGAAACCGTTATTGCTTATTATAATAATGGCGCTCCTTACCTGCCCGAAAAAGATGTATGTATAAGCATCTCTCACACAAAAGGCTATGTAGCAGTACAGTTGGTGGATAAACCTCCGGTCGGCATTGATATTGAGTATCGCGCCAATCGTATACTAAATGTACGCAGCCGTTTTTTAAGCCCTGAAGAAAACAGCCATATAGACCCGGCAAACGAAGCAGACCATTTACTTATCTATTGGTGTGCCAAAGAAACGTTATTTAAAATGATGGGACGAAACGAAGTAGATTTTGCGAAACAGATGCATATAATTCCATTCCCTTATAAAAAAACAGGCAGTCTGGTGATTACGGAAACCCATACACCTCAAGCCGCGTCTTATTTACTGTCTTATAGAGTAGATAACGATTTCGTACTTGTTTTTTGTGAAATGACCGAATAGGAGTTGATTTCTTAAATAGATTGAATGATTTGTTCTAACGGCAAACGTGACTTTGGTGTAACAGAAGGCTGATTGGTATCGTTGGGGCTTCTGTAACCGATGGCTACGGCAAAGAGTGTTTTGTAGTCGTTTAGTTGTAGTATTTTGTCGTACTCTTCATTATTAATACCTTCCATTGGGATGCTGTCGATATCCAAGCTTGCACATGCTGAAAGAAAAAAACCAAGAGATAGATAAACCTGATGTTGCAACCAAGATTTGATTCCCGCTTCTCCTTTTGGTTTCACAAATTGATTGTAATAATTAATAGTGCAGGTATTACACAATCGAAAAATACCTGCACTGTTTGAGTAAAGATCAGAGATTTCCTTTCCGCTTCTTAACTTCGTCTACGAATTTTGAAAAAGATTTATCTCTTTTACGTTTTTCATGTTCCGAAGTAGAGAAATGCCACATTTCCCGTCGAAGTTTCAGGTAGCTTTTATATACTTTCGGATCTAATATGCCGTTATTTACTGCTTCCAA
>JAISDJ010000299.1 GCA_031264865.1 Tannerellaceae bacterium
ACCACAGAAGATATAATACGGAAAGACTGGGGATTGCTTACTGCATCTGTTTTCTTTCGCAAGGATGCACACAAAACGCCGGATTGGTATTACACTGTTAAAAACGGTGACTATGCCCTGCAACTGATCGTATCACTATCGGGAAAGATCAGGTTTTTACCCGAATACATGGCTGTTTACCGGCAGCACCTGGGTGGAATGTCTTCCACGTTGAAGCCATTAAACCAAATGGCGTGGATGGTCTATTTGCTTAATAAATTCGATAAATACACCAACCGGAAATTTAAAGATGCAATCAAAGAGCGTATCAAACGGATGTATAAAGTCCAGATATACTACGCAAAGGGCTATAGCCTGCGCAAAGCGGCTGCCGTGTTGACTGTCTATCAGAAGCTAACACTATTGAATCCTTTTCTAATACAATCGAGACGAAAATAAAATGAAACTATCCGTCATAACAATCAATCTGAACGACAAAGAAGGTTTGCTGAAAACTATCGAAAGCGTATCCGCCCAAACCTTTACAGATTATGAATTTATTATCATAGATGGTAAATCTACCGATGGAAGTGTTGATCTTATCCGGCAACACCGTGAGAAAATAAGCTGGTGGATAAGCGAAAAGGACAGCGGCATATACAATGCCATGAACAAAGGTATCCGACAAGCTAAGGGTGAGTATCTCTACTTCCTTAACTCGGGCGACGCTTTGTATGAAAAGACGACTTTAGAAAATATTTTCGCCAACGATCCCTATGAACCGTTTATTTGCGGTAACTTCTATATGGAACAAAAAGGGAAACTTACCCCCGACACTTCTTACCGTGGACGCGACTGGCGATTGTCACTGTACGATTTGTTCGCAGGATTTCTTTGTCATCAGGCATTTTTCATACATCGTTCTAATTTTGAAAAATACGGGTTATATAGTGAAGAATTGAAAGTTATATCCGACTGGAAGCTGTTTTATCAGGGAATTGCGATCGATCAGTTGCCTGTGCATTCTGTGGATACCTTCGTTGTTATTTATAATATGGAGGGTTTCAGCACACAGATAGGAGGCGGGATTATTTATAAAGAAAAGTTGCAGGTATGCAGGGAATTACTTTCCGAACAATTGACTCAAAAACTAATACGCCTCTATTATCTCGATCAGAACGGATTTGTGACAGATATAATGAAATCAAAAAAATGGATCTATAACGGATTCCGTGCTTTCTGCAAAATAGGGAGGATCTTCGGTTTTGTAAAAGGATAAGTACATGACAAAAAATTGTAACAGTATTATTATCAACATGCTGCTCTTTCATGCCGGCGTCCTGTAAGGACAACGCAGCATTTTTGTCATGTACTCAGCAAAATAATATAGAAAAAAACATTATTTTTGCCACCTTTGAAAATACTAACCAATAATAGAAAATGAAAAAACTGTTACTCCTATTGTCTCTATGTGCTGTATGCACTTCCAGCTTTGCTCAGGATTCTAATGATGATTTATTAAGAAAGCTTGTGGAAAAAAATATACTATCCCGAAGTGAAGCTGATTCGCTGCGTATTCCTCAAAAAAAATCATTAAGCCAAACAACGGAGAAGATCAGGGAGGCATTCAATACTCCGTATATGCGTTTTGGCGGATATGGCTTGTTTATGTACAGATACAATGACTTGTCGCCGGTGAAACATAATGCTGAGGCAAAAGTTATTTTCGTGTCGATGCGGGGAGAATTGACTAAGAACTTCAAGTATTTTATTCTGGCTGAATTTGTTAAGCCCCGGCCTTACGAGTTTTACGCCGAATGGACTCCCGTAAATGGGTTTAATTTTCGTGCAGGGCAAATGAAAACTCCCCTCTCCCTCGAAAATCAGATGTCGCTTACCGATATAGAAGGCATTCTGAATACCCGTTCCATATCTGCTCTTATCGGTATGGGTGATGATGTACAGGCAAAGCAAAATGGGTTGAATAACACCGGGCGCGATGTTGGTATTATGACATATGGCAACCTCTTCAAAACACAAACACATGACCTGCTGGAATATAAAATAGGCTTGTATCAGGGAACAGGGATAAATACCGGCGAGAATAATAATTCAAAAGATTTTGCTGTTAATCTTATGTTGCAACCTGTAAAAGGATTCCGCATTGGCGGGGGCGCTTATTTCGGTGAGGCGCGTTATGCTATAACAAACGGGTCGATAACGGATAATCACGTTCGCAACCGTTGGATTGTAAGTTCCGATTATCGCACCGAAAGAGTATATGCCCGCGCCGAATGGATCTCTGCCAACGATGGAGGCATAAGTAAAGCAGGTCTTCACGGAATGGGGATGTATTACTTTATTCCTAAAAAACTGAATGCTTTTGCTAAAGTGGATTACCTGAACCGGAATAAGGAAAAAAATAGCGAAGTTATCGATTATACTTTGGGGGTAAATTATCACTTCTATGGCCCTTGCCGTTTACAGTTGAACTATACATATTCCGATTATTCAAAAGATTGGGAGGCAAATAATTCAAATACGGTCTTAGGACAGCTACAGATTGTATTTTAAATAACTGATGTTACGTAATACCGAAAAACAGCATCATTTCATATTATTTTATCGTTCTTTTTTCTGCGCGCAATCGAAGATTGCTTGCGTTCCTTTTGCTTAGGGCAAAAGGAACGCAAGCAATCTATCTATTTATATGTCAGATTATTATACCCTTGGAAGAATAAATCAATGTACACTTCTTGCATACTTTTACATAAGACTCTTCCGGTTTCTGTCTTACAAATGCATTATTAAACCACCACCTCCAAAGGAGGTGGTGGTTTAATTTTTGAGCCTCTCTGGGGTCATCCCAAATCATACCCGTTGGATCAGTTCTTCTAACAGGATTATTCCCTACATACGCGTACGGACTGATCGAATAATACTTCTCTACCATTGGATCCACTATCATCTTTCCACCTTGCCGAATAATCATACATATTCAGCCCGTTTCTTGCATCCAGTTCTTTCCTATTATACTTATATGATTGGGTACTTGTTCCTGTTGCATCTGCAATAGATGTCCCGAACAGATAATACTGCGTGCTCTGTACTACCGATGCCGTTGCATCGGTTAATATCCGGTTGTTGCCCAGATGATCAGTGATGTAAAAGTAATAATTTCCTGATTCATAATAACCGCCTTCTACCAATATTCTTTTCAGTGAATTATTCTTATAAATATTGTTCCAGATACCCCGCACAGCAAAATACCGGCGGGGTTGCTCTTTTATCTCGGATTATAAATGCTTGTATTAAACATTACGGAAAGATAGGTTACTTAGTAAAACTTAAAAAATAACCTATCAAATTCAATTTTGAGAAATCAAGTAGTTGCATTTCGGGATTTGATCATCAAAAGTGATGAAATTATTGATATTGTCCATAAAATCATCAGAGACTTTTCTTCCGGTTTGATAGTTCTTGTTATTAATGTTGACCTTTACGGTTAACCCCGTTGTTGTTGAAGTCTCCAAAGCGAGTTTCTTGACGATTTGGATGTCGTTGAAAACAGCCTCCTTCCAAGCCCTATGCAAATGGGAAAACAGTTTGTGCTCTATGGGATTCCACTTTGAACAATAAGCGGGATAATGAGCAACCAGGATATTGATTTCCAATAATTTTGAAAGCTTGTGTAAATCGTGTTTTACGATATGGTGCAGGCAAGCATTGGAACCTCCTCCATCACAGAGCAACAACATGCATCCGGCTGTAGGATAAACCCATTGCAATTCTGTTTGCCAATAAAACAAGAGGTTATCACAAACAAACTCAGAGGTGTCTTTACTCGTACCCAAGGTTATATAGCCTTTGTTGTCAAAGCAATTATCTATCCCATTAGATTTATGCACAATAAAAATA
>JAISDJ010000035.1 GCA_031264865.1 Tannerellaceae bacterium
CTATCATTTTTCGTTTCATTTTATTCGATTGATTTATGAAATAATTGCTTCATGCAACTAATAGGATAAATTTTTTAGAACGTCCTTGCTTTATTCCTGAAATGATTCAGCACCTTATGAAAGGCGTCCATTTCGGAAGTGTCCAAACCATCCGTCAACAAAGCATACAATCCGTCCAGTTTTGTATTGACTTCATCAATAAGTGTCATCCCCTTATCGGTAATTTTAATGATATTCCGCCTTCTGTCGTTGGGGTCAACAATCCGCTGAACCAAATTATTCTTTTCCAGATTGTCTATCTGACGTAAAACAACCGACTTGTCTTTCTTCATGATTTCGGCAATATCCTGTTGAATAACATCCGTGTTATTATAATGCGTTGCCAATAATATCCCCAAAGATTCAACCGGTACATCCGTGTTCAAATCGGAGAGAAAACGCTTGAGCGCATATTGAATCTCTTTGATAGTAAGAGCAATATAAAGCAATGCATTAATCTTATCCTTTTCCATTTTTGTTCTGTCAACGAAGCAAAGGTAAAGAATATAGTTGACGCATGCAACTATTTATCGGAGAAAAGCTTCAGAGAGTACGAATTAAACACGTTCCCGGCATGTTATAAATAGATGTTTTGCATAGGATAATTTCGCACATTCGTCGCATTCCTTTCCACCGCTCACCCTTGTGGCCGGATCCGCGCACCACTGGGTACGGATCCGTTCACAGAGGTGTTCGGATCCGGCCACAAGGGTGAGCGGTGGACAATGTGATAAGCAAAACCATAAATTATCCTATATAAAGCAGTAAAACTATGTGTTTACGTTACTACTTCTATGAAAACTCCTGTTTCGAAGGATAAGACAAATTTTACAAATTGAACGGTTTCGTAAAGATTTGAACGGTTTCGTAAATAAATCTACAAAAGAAAAACACAACGATAACACAATTGTATTTCCCAGTAAATGTATTTTTTATTTCCGGCTTAATATTACAACATGAAAAACAATGAATCTTTTCATACTTTTTTTTTAACCAATCACAATCATTTTAACTAACAAATTATAGTACGTATGAAGAAAATATTATGGGTATGCATCTCTACAATTTTAATGATTTCTGTTTTTTACGCATGTTCTGATACGGGTAGAAGTAAAAAAGAACTTTCGGATGGAGAAATTATCGCTTCATCACAAGATGCGATTGTCGTAACCGAATCCGGAAAAGTGGCAGGGTATATTGAAGATGGGATCTATATATACAAAGGTATCCCTTATGCCAAAGCCGAACGCTTTACGCCGCCTGTAGCTCCTGATTCGTGGGATGCCATCAGAAGTTCCAGAGCATACGGGCCGACATGTCCGCAAGGAAAACGCATGGGATGGTATTCGGATGATCAGGCTTTTGCATTTAATTGGGACGACGGTTATCCCGATGAAAATTGTCTCCGGGCAAATATCTGGACGCAAGGAATTAACGATGGAAAAAAACGTCCGGTTATGGTATGGTTACATGGAGGCGGCTTTTCTGCAGGTTCAGGCCAGGAATTACCCTCTTATGACGGAAAGAATCTTGCAAAAAAAGGAGATGTTGTAGTTGTTACGCTGAATCACCGGCTTAACATCCTCGGATTTCTCGATTTGTCGGCATTCGGCAATAAATATAAGCAATCGGGAAACGTAGGGATGTTGGATTTGGTTGCGGCATTGCAGTGGGTGCAGAAGAATATTTCGAATTTTGGAGGAGATATTAATAATGTTACCATTTTCGGGCAATCCGGAGGGGGTGGGAAAGTAACGGCATTGATGTCGATGCCTATAGCCAAAGGGCTTTTTCATAAGGCAATCGTACAGAGCGGCTCCCTTCTGCATTGTATGGAACCTACCTATTCCAGGGAAATCGGATTGGCTGTGGCTGCTGAATTGGGATTAACTCCGGCAAGAATAGATGAGTTAAAATCCGTTCCATACGAACAGTTGTTGGAAGCAGGGCAAAAAGCGGTACGGAAAGTACGGCAAAAAGCCGTAGAGAATGGAGTCACGCCTTCTCTATTATTTGGATGGGCGCCTGTTTTTGATGGGATAACCTTACCTTTTAGGCCTTCATCACAGCAAGCATTTGAGATATCAAAGAATGTGCCCGTACTTATCGGTTCTACTTTGCATGAGTTTTTGAAGTCATCCTATAATCCGGCATTAAAACAGATGTCTTTAGAGGAGGCTAAAAAAGAAATAGAGAAGCAATACGGCAATAAGACCGATGCGCTTATAGCCGCTTTTTCGGCAACATATCCCGGCTTTAAGCCGATTGATTTATTTGATGTCGACCTGATGTTCCGTCCTATGGCAATAAAACAAGCCACATTAAAGGCCGCATTAAACGGAGCTCCTGCTTATATGTATTTATTTACATGGGAATCGCCTGTTCCGGATGGCGCATTGCGATCAATGCACTGTATGGAACTGCCGTTTGTGTTCAATAATATATATAACAGCCGGACAATGACAGGTGGAACGGAAGCTGCTTATGCCTTAGCAGATAAAATGAGCAGTTGTTGGATAAACTTTGCACGGACGGGAAATCCTAATGCCGACGGCTTGCCGGAATGGAAGTCGTATAATCCGGAAGAAGGAGCTACGATGATTTTCAACAATATATGTGAAGTGAAATACAACCACGATAGTGAATTACTTAAAATAGCGAATAGCGAATAATATTTATCAAAAAAAACCAAAGATGATGAAAAATAGATTATTTTTATGGGTGCTATTATGTTTTATTTCTTTTTCCGCTTTTGGGCAGAATATACAAATAAATGGGATGGTTAGGTCGGAATCAGGTGAAGAATTGCCGGGCGTTACCGTGCGGGTAAAGGATACCGGTACGGGAACGGTAACAAGCCCGGATGGACGGTTCACATTGTCGGTTCCGGCCAATAGCACATTGATATTTAGTTTTATCGGATATAAAACGATTGAATTGGCTGCTTCCGTTAATATGACTATAACATTGGAAGAAGACAGCCAACAGCTCGAAGAAATTGTAGTGGTGGGTTATGGCGTTCAGCTTAAGAGCAACGTAACCGGAGCAATTTCAAAGATCGATGCAGGCGATATTCGGAACCGTTCGATTGTTGATGCGAATATGGCGTTGCAGGGTAAAACAGCCGGTGTTCAGGTGCTTTCTTCCGCAGGAGGCCCCGGCGCTCAAACGGATATCCGTATTCGCGGCATCAGTTCCAATTCCGGTTCCTCTCCCCTCTACATTGTTGATGGCATGCAGGTTCGCAGCATCAACTTTATTGACCCCAATAATATTGAGTCTATGGAGGTTCTCAAGGATGCCGCTTCGGCTGCTATTTATGGCGCTCAAGCCGGCAATGGAGTCGTATTAATTACAACCAAGAAAGGTTCAGGGTCTATTCAAGGCACTATCAGTTATGACGGCCAATACATACTCAACAACTTAACGCGCCTTCCCAAGGTGCTCAATGCCCGCGACTATCAAACCTATATGCTCGAGAGCGGGTATTTGACTCAAGCGGGCATTGATCAGTATTGGGATGGCGTCACCGACACAAAATGGAGTGATGCGGCATTTGAAACGGGTCTCTCTTACCGCCACAACCTTTCATTCTCTCAAGCAGGCGAGCAAGGTACTTTCTACGCTTCTTTAAGCTACACGAAACAGGATGGCCCTGTAGTAAGTAATCAAGATACATTCGAAAGATGGACATTCCTTACAAACGTTGAACGTAATATTAAAAAATGGCTCAAATTAGGGCTCAATTTCACTTACAACAGAAGCGAAATCAAGTCTGTTACCTCAAATTACGAATATGGTAATGTGCTGGGTTCGGCATTGCTGATCGACCCGCTTACACCCATCTATTGGCCCACAATGAACGATGTGCCTGACGCCTATAAAGAGTATGCGGGAAATGGCTTGCTCTTAGGCAACAACAAAGGATACTTTGCTCAATCACAATTTTATATAGCTGAAAATCTAAATCCGCTTACATTAGTAAACCGTGGTGATAGCCGGGGATATAATAATAGTACAACGGGGACGCTCTTTGCCGATTTTAAACCTGTTAAAGACCTCGTTATTACTTCCCGTCTGAGTATACAATCAAGTAACCGCATGGGTAAAATCTACAACGCCCCTTACTATGCAAACTCTGTCGGCAGTAATGCATATCCTACATTAAGCCGTAGCGGCAATGAGTCGTTCTACTATCAGTGGGAGAATTTTGCCAATTACAGAAAGGTTTTCGAAAAGCACGACGTTACCGCTATGGCCGGTATGTCATTCAGCCAAACACATACGGAATCTCTCTCCACCGCTGCTGTCCGCCTCCTTAATGACGATCCTCTGTATCGCGACTTCACCTGGCAGCACCCCGACGCTACAAAAACGATTAGCGGTAGTTACTCCGATGCAGCTCAGCTTTCATATTTTGGCCGTCTGAACTATTCATACAATAACAGATATATGTTTCAGGCCACGCTACGCGCCGATGCTTTCGACAGTTCTAAACTTTCCAGGCAGGCTCGCTGGGGCTACTTCCCCGCCGTATCGGCAGGCTGGACAATCAGCAATGAAGATTTCATGAAGGATATAACATCCATCTCATCATTGAAATTGCGTGCATCGTGGGGCAAGAACGGTTCAATCCGTGCCCTCTACAATTACCAGTATTCGTCAAGTATGGCAACCGCCGCCGATCGTCAATACGATTTTACCTCAGACCCTTCGATATTCGCGTATGTAACGGGGTATTATCCCGACAAACTCTCTAATCTCGGCCTTAAATGGGAGACTTCTACCCAACTTAACTTTGGAGTCGATTCACGCTTTTTAAACAATCGCCTTACCTTTACGGCGGATTGGTTTGATAAGCAGACGGAAGGGCTTTTAGTCTCGTCGACACCACCACTATTCACCGGTTACTCTTCTTTGTGGGTCAATGGCGGTGATATAAATAATAACGGATTTGAATTCGAGCTTGGTTGGAACGATAAAGCCGGAGACTTCCGTTACGGTATAAAGGCTAATTTGGCAACGCTCAATAACAAGGTTACCTACCTCGACCCCACCATTACACGTATCAACGGCACGGGATTCTTCCTTACGGGCGACTACACGGTCTTTGAAAAAGGCTATCCGATATGGTTTATGCGAGGCTACGTTGTAGAAGGCATAGACAGCAACACGGGCGACCCCATATTTAAAGATATGAATGACGACGGACTTATCAATGAGATAGACAAAACACAGATAGGTAGCGGCCTTGCCGACTTCACCTATGGTATGACCCTCACCGGCTCATATAAAAATTTCGATATTTCGATATTGGGCAACGGCTCTCAAGGCAATGATATGTATATGTGTCTCTATCGCCCCGACCGGATCACCGGCAACCGTCTTCAGGTGTTTTTTGATGACCGCTGGACCGCGTCAAACAAAAACGGCAGCCGTCCGAGAGCGGGATCAGACAATTTTGACAAGTATATTCAGTCGAGCGGTATGATTTTCGACGGTTCATTTTTCAAAATCTCGCAAATACAATTGGGCTATACTGCTCCGCGTAATTTAACCGGCAAGATAAAAGTGAGTAACCTAAGGGTCTATATCTCTTTAGACGATTATTTTTTATTTACCGGTTATCCCGGATTCGACCCCGGAGTATCCGTGAATACCCGCACCACTAATACGGATGAGGTTACAGGCAGCGGAGTTGGTATGGACAAAGGCGCATATCCTACCTACAAGAAAACAACCTTTGGGATTAATGTGACTTTCTAACGATTTAGCTTTCAGTATTAATATGAAAATTAATAATATAAAAATCAAACAGATGAAAAGTATAAATAGATATTTTGCCGTTATCCTCTTGATAATAGCAGGGGTTTTTATTTCTTGCGAGAAAGATCTCGATATTCCGCAACAAGGGGTTCAGGGCATTGACGACTACTACAAAACAGACGATCAAGCCATGAGCGCTTTAGCCGACCTCTATACACAGTGGAGAACTACATACTCGGGGCTCATTGGCAACCTCGACAATCTGGCCGACGACAATTATGCCGGCTGGGACAATATGGGCGACAATGCCGGCGCGGCGCACTCATTCTTTACCTTCACTTTTGATGCAACCCGCACCACGTCGCTATACATCAACCCGGCAGGAATGATAAGGCGTGCAAACACTATTCTTATACGAGTTGCGCCTGACTCTCCCGTAAAAAAAAGAATTCATGCAGAATGTTACGTCATGCGCGCTTGGGCATACTCCTATATGGCTCAGCTGTTTGGCGGTGTACCTCTGTTCGAATCCGAGATCACCAGCGAGAATGCAGCGGCTTCCCGTGCTTCGGTAGACGAGGTTTGGGCGCTTGTAAATAAAGACTTCGAGGCTGCTATTTCTTCCGGATATCTTCCGTCGAAGAGTTCGGTTGACGACAAGGAAAATATTCTTCGTATTACCAAAGAGGCGGCTCAGGCATGGTATGGCAAAGCGCTTCTCTGGCAAGGAAAATGGAGCGATGCGGCAACCCAACTCAAGGCCGTAATCAACAGTGGAAAGTATCGGCTACTTGGCGACAATCAACTTCTAAACCATAAGGGCGAACCCGATTTCGGTTATGTTGTCCGTGCGAAGAACAACCTTAGTACGGAAGGCCTCTTTGAATTTAACTCTAAGAAGGATCAAAACGGCAATTCAGGAGGCGCTGCCTATGGCAGTGTAGGTTCTTGCTGGCGCTTCGACAAACTTACGTATAATGGAGGTATATTTAATTATGCTCCCGAAATAGACATGGTGGGTAACGGATGGGGCGGTACGGCCGGCGTCCTTACATCGCTCGTCAAAGAATTCGAGTTAGTAGAGGGGCCGGATGGTTTCCGTTATAAAGGAAGTATTATGAGTTGGGAAGATTTTCAAGCCATAGGTATAGGTATTACCGGTGTTTATTACGCCACAGACGGATACTGGGATTTTAAGACTCGCATCCTACGTTCCGAGGCCGGTGGTTGGCTGGTGGGTTCCGGATATGAAGTATTCGGATTATTCAACGCATGGAAGCCAATGCGTTATGCCGAGGTGCTGCTCAATGCTGCCGAAGCTTGCCTTCGTTCAAACGATGCCGGAAGCGCCTTGACTTACATTAACGAAGTTCGCGAACGCGCCCACCTTGCTCCCCTTACTTCAGTTACTCTTTCCGACCTTAAAAGAGAGAAACGTCTTGAACTCTATCGTGAAGGCAATCGCTATATTGACCTTGTTCGCTGGGAGGTTCTCAATGATACCGATGGCATTATTGCGTCTAATATGCTCGGTGAACAGGGACATTATATATCTACTTTCGACGGTGTAACGGTAAACACGCAGGCTTACGTGCTGACTCAATATGGCTGGAAGAAAGGCAAACACGAGCTTTTACCCATTCCGGAAAGCGAACTCAACGCAAACCGGAATATCGTACAGAATCCGGGGTGGTAAGTTTTACAACAACTAAATAATTATCAAATTAAAAATTAATCGTATGAAAAGGTATTTTTTTATTGTTTTAGCAATGTTTTTCTTTTCGGCAACAGTAATGTCGCAGGAGTTAGCGAATTTTGCTCCTACAGGAAGGGTTGTTTCTCCCGAAATTTCCGGCGATAAAATAACGTTTCGTTTTCAAGCTGCAAAAGCCAGAGATGTGAAATTGTATGGTTCATGGCTTGCTTCGTATACGGAAACGGTTCCAATGCAGGACAAAGGGAACGGGTTATGGGAAGTTACAATTGATGCACCTCCTCCGGAGTTGTATACTTACAATTTTTTTCTTGATGGAGTATACATTAATGATCCCGGTAATGTGCTGATGCAAAGAGACGGCAACCGTTACCTAAGCATGTTTATTGTTGACGGGAAAAGATCCGAAAATTACAAAGAAGCGAACAAAAGAGGCACCCTCGAACAAGTTTGGTATGATTCTCCGACTCTCAATATGAACCGCAGGATGTTTGTTTACACTCCCTATGGTTACAGAGACGGGAAAGGGAAGTATCCGGTTCTTTATCTGTTACATGGCGGTGGAGGCGATGAGGAAGCCTGGAGCACTATGGGGCGCGCTTGCCAGATTTTGGATAATCTGATTGAAAAAGGGTTGGCTAAACCTATGATTGTAGTTATGCCTAACGGCAACGCAAACCAGCAAGCAGCTCAAACGCTTAAATTACCAGTTAAAGAGATGGACATGAGAGCTCCTGAAAATGCCAATTTGTATATTCATAGTTTAGCGAAAGATATTGTCCCTTATATTGAAAAATATTATAGGGTAATAGCAAAACCCGATTCACGCGCAGTATCCGGTTTATCTATGGGGGGCGGCCATACATTGAGTGTCGCCAACAATTATCCGGGCATGTTTTCATACATTGCGCCGCTGAGTATGGGAATTCGTGACGGAGTGGAAATCGACGCCCAATTGCAGGCTGTAAAAAAAGCCGGCTATAAATTGTATTGGGTAGCTTGCGGCGATACGGATTTTGTATTTGAAATGGCAAAAGATTTAGATAAAGCCCTTACGAAAAACGAATTAGAGCATACATTCCATATAACCGGCGGCGGCCACATTTGGGCTAACTGGCGTGATTATTTAAACACGTTGGCTCCGCTATTGTTTAAATAACCCGGCTTTCCCGAAATCTGTTTTAAAAAAGCATTCATAGAAATGATGAAAGGGATAGCCTCTTTTTGTTAGCCGACAGTTGTCGGCCAACTAGTCGACAGCCGTCGGCCAATTGGTTGACAGCCGTCGGTTATTTGGCCGACAGCCGTCGGCCAACAAAAGGAGGCCGTACAAACGCAAAAATCATTACGTAATATAAAAATATTCTTTTTATTGATCTGTTTTTCTTTTTCAGACCAAAATTTTATTTCTTTGTAATGGCTTTTGATGCCATTTTCTTTAACCTATAATTGAAGTATTTATACACATATGAAAACAATCAACAATTTAGTATTGACATTTTTGTTATTTTGCTCCGCTTCTCTGTTTGCGCAGCAAAGCCATGTAAATATAGACTGGAATCCTCAGCGTAATAAGGAAGGGTTAAATCCTTTCGGCACAAGGCTAATCTCTCCTGAAGTACATGACGACCACACCGTTACATTCCGGCTTATGGCTCCCGGCTTGAACAGCGTAACCGTTTCGGGAACCATGTTTGTCGGTGAAGAGGCAGGTAAACGTGTGCCGTTGACAAAAGGACCGGATGGCGTTTGGAGCGCAACCATTGGCCCGCTTGTGCCGGATATTTATATCTATTCAATGCAGGTGGACGGTGTGAACATAGTCGATCCTAACAATACGATAACCGGCAATGCCGCACAACCGGCATTCGGCCTTCTGTGGGTTCACGGTGATGCTCCGGCGTTTTACGACGCCAAAGATGTACCTCATGGCACTGTTACGCAGCATTACTATCATTCGATAGTGACAAACGGCGAACGCACTTTACTCGTTTATACCCCTCCGGGATACAACCCCGCTGAAAAATATCCCGTACTCTATCTGATGGGAGGTTCGGGAGAAGACGCCGAATCATGGACGAAGAACGGACAGGCCAATTTTATTATGGATAACTTGTTAGCCGATGGAAAGGCGCTTCCGATGATTATAGTATTCCCCAACAACCAGGTCGTCCACCGCTCACATCCACAACATACGGAACTTTCTTTTCCGCTGATGGAAAGGGAATACAAGGAAGTTATCATACCCTATATCGAGAGCCGCTACAGCGTTATTAACGACCGTCACGCACGAGCCATGGCCGGGCTCTCTATGGGTGGGCGCCACACGCAGTACGTGGGGCTTCGCAATCTCGACATATTCGGTAGCCTCGGGATATTCAGCGCGGCGATGCCCATAGACGAAACGCCGGCGCTACACGATCCCGATTTCAATTCCAAGATTGATTATCTCTTTCTCGGAGCGGGGACTTATGAAACAAATCCAAACGCAAGGCACCAAATTTTGCATAATCAGCTTGTTGAATTGGATATTATGCATGAATACCTTGTAGGAAGCCGTGGCGCTCACGACTTCACAACGTGGAGATTCCTCCTTCATCACTTCCTCCTGAACTTGTGGCGCGACAGATATTAGACATTAGACGAAGATCCAACCTTCTCCTTGCCCTTGCATCAATTTAACTTCCTGTATTCACTGGGAGGAACTCCGAATTGTTTTTTGAAACAAGCAGAAAAATGAGGTAAAGTACTGAAGCCCGTCATATCCGCAATTTCCGAAATATTATAATGCTTTTCAAGAATCAATTCGGAAGCCCTGTTTAATTTGTATGTTCTGAAAAAAACTTTAGGATTTTGTCCGGTAAGCCCTTTCATCTTGTAATACAATTTGCTTCTGCTGATTTTTAACGCATCAGCCATGTTCAATATGTTGATTTCCGGGTTCGACAATTCCGTTTCCATAAACTGAAAAAGGTTTGACATAAAAGCTTTATCTTGAGGAGAGATGATTTCTTCATCCAACTTCTCTGTTTTTGTAGTTTGCCCAAGTATTTTACGGACTTTTTCCATGTTTTTAAGTTGAGATTTGATGAGAGCAAGCAAATAAGAGGGTTCAAATGGTTTGGTAACATAAGCGTTAGCGCCTGTTTCTAATCCTTCAATCTGATCTTTCACCGTATTTTTTGCCGTCAGCAATATTATAGGGATGTGGCAATAGGTTTCATTTTCTTTTATCATTTGACAAAACCGGTAACCATCTGTTCCGGGCATTAATACATCACTTATTATTAAATCCGGCAAAATTTCTTCGATCGATAGGAGAGCGCTATCTGCGGCATATTTATTAACAACCTTATAGTAAGGAATTAGTAACGTACGTAAATAATGTGATATATCCGTATCATCGTCTACTACTAATACAGTCGGTCGGTTATCATATTCATTTTCATTCGTATCAGAATAGATTTGTTCTTCTTTAGGATCCGGAATATGAAATAAATTGTTTGTTTCTTCATCCATATCCCGTTCATTCTGCGTATATGATGCTTTATTAACCGGAATGATGAATGAAAATACGCATCCTCCCTCCATCTTGTTTTGGGCCTTAATATATCCATGATGTAATTCAACTAAGCGCCTGGAATAATACAATCCGATGCCGGTCCCCCAGCTTTTGAAAGATTGATTATCGGATAATTGATAGTAACGCCTGAAAACATCCTCTAGTTTATCTTCAGGTATGCCTAATCCCGTATCGCCGACGGATATCATTACATATTCATTGTCAGTATCTTTTGCCGTTAAAGGATATTTCTCCGAAGCCTGTACACGATTAATTAAATTCATTTTAACAGATATTTCTCCCGGACTGGAAGTAAATTTTATAGCATTAGACAATAAATTACCTAAGATTTTTTCCAGTTTATCACTGTCTATCATTATATAAAACGGATTGTCTAAACCGTCGGTTTTCATTTTTATATTTTTCTCCTTGGTATTGAGGTTGAATACCTCTATCACAGGCTTGATAATCTCAACAATATCTCTGTTTTGCACTTTTAATTTTAAAGTATCATTTTCCAATTTATTAAAATCCATCAATTGATTGATCAGGCGTAGCATACGATTAACATTCCTTCGTATGATATAGAGTAATTGACGGTTCTCCGGGCTTACAGCCCGGTCGGAATATAAGGAAGCAACCGGACCGGCAATCATTGTTAATGGCGTTCTGAATTCATGTGAAATGTTTGCAAAAAAACTCAGGTTCATCCGGTTCAATCTTTTTTCTTGTTCTTTCTCCTGTGTTGCATGAATTACATTCAATTTATTCATTCGTATGCGATTGCTTAAATAAAGAATCAAGGAAGCAAGAGTTATTACCAAAAGAGAATACAGAATTATTGCAGGAATACTGAGCCATGGCGCTCTTTTAATAGTAATGTTAAGAAAATTCTCCGATTCCGGAATGGAATTATCATTACTTGTGGCTCTTACCCTAAAGATAAAGTTGCCGGAAGGTAAATTGGAATAATATGCCTGCCGGTTGTTTTGTGCATCAATCCATTCTTTGTCAAATCCTTCCATTATGTAAGTATACCGGACTCTTGGATATTCGGCATAATCGAGAGCTGTATAAGAAATATTGAAACTATTTTGCGAATGCTTCAAGATAATATCCGGATTATACGCCAATTGTTTGTCAATGGGCCCATCTCCGGGACGTATCAGGCGGTTATGTACTTTGATACCTTCAAACAGTATGGGCATCTGTTTTCTGAAGGTAATATCAACCGGATTGAAAGAGGTTATGCCATGCGTACCGCCGAAAGCCAAGATATCTTTTGAAATTTTGAATACGCTACGATCGTTAAATTGATTTCCGCCGATACCATCGTGTGCATAATAAGTTGAAACTTGCCTGGCCGTTTTATCATATTTGTTCAACCCATAAGGAGTGCCGATCCAGATGTTGCCTTGAGCGTCTTCCAGTATACTACTTATATCATTACAGGTTAATCCTTTTATATTTTTCACGGATTCATCGTACGGGGAATAGCGGAATAATCCGTTTGTTTTTGTGCCAATCCAGATGTAATCTTCGGAATCTTCAAACAAAGTTACCGGAATAAATTCACTCTGTTGAATATAGGGTAGTATTTCAATTTTACGGATTTTCCAACTTATAGGATTTATGATTCGTAGATTTTTCGCAAATGATCCTGCCAAAATTTCTCCGGATTTCAAGGTTGTAATCGTGCTTGTGATGTTAAAGCTTTGAGGGTAAAGTTGTAATTCCGTAAATTGTTCTTCCCCTTTCCTTAAAGCATAAAGGTTTTCACCGAACTGTCCTACCCAGATTGTACCGGCAACATCTTGCACTATGCAGCTCTCCATATTGGGTAAATGGAAAAGCCGGAGAAGCCTTAACCGGCCTCCGATATATCGGCAGCATAGCAGAATATCATCGGCCATAAACCAAATATTGTTGTCAATGTCAACAAATACAGTGGTTATTATATGTTTGTATGACATGTCGGGAAAAAAACCGTCAAGGTTAACTTTATCTAAAGTTCTCTTTGCATCATTATAGAATATCACCCCCTTATTGGTAGCAATCCAGAAATTTCCGTTTTGGTCGGAAACCATGGAAGTTATGGATTTTTTGTCTAAACCGGAACGCAGTAAATTGTTATTGTTGAATCTTTTCTTATAATTATATCGTATCGAATACCCTTGATCTATTGAGCCGAACCAGAGATTTTTCCGTGAATCGGTAAAAATTTCGGAAATTTCAAAATCCGGAGCTTCAAAAGGAAAACCCGTTTCTGATTGGTGTATTAATTTTCCATTGGCGACATTGTATAAAAACAATCCGTTTTTTTGAGTATCTATTAAAATAGAATTTTCATCGATTGGGTGTATTTTTGAAATTATTGCATTTGATAGAACCGGATGAGATTGTATGGGATTAGGTACATCTTTATATCTCATATTGCTTGTATTCAGGATTCTGATATTTTTCCCGGAAATAAGCCACAAATCTTCGTCTGCATGCAGGTAAGAATATGATATTTTTTGTTCCGGTTTTATTTCGGATACCAATTCCAGTGTGTTGGATTCGTATATCCTTATCAGGGACGGTGTTACCGACCAGAGTTTGTTTTCTTTATCGAAGCAACAGGTGTTGTTGAAATCGCTTCGCCCAAAATTGATGACTACGTTGAATTCTTTTTTTTCAGGATCATATTTTAGCAATTGGATGACCATATTAGCATAAATATCCCCTTTATTATTCTCTAAGATCTGGAGCACGTTTTGGCTCATTCCTTTGATAACAGGACGGAAAAAACAATCCATCTCACTATTATAAAGATTTATCCCGTTTCTCGTAGCAATCCAGATATTTTTTTTTGAATCGCGTAAGATTGAGCAGATGCGATTTTCGCTAAGGCTTAGGCTGTCCTCGTCATTATTAAAATACTGGTAATAATCAAACCCATTAAACCGGTTCAATCCTCTAGCCGTTCCAATCCATATATATCCGAAAGCATCTTCCGCGAAAGAAGTAATCGTTTGGTTTGAAATATTACTTCCCGCAATGTGTCGATCCGAAAGTAGTGTAACGGGTTTGGATACATCGTTGCAACTCATTATAGTAGACAAGAACAATGCCAATACGGTGTGTCGATTCATAAGTAATGGTTTCATTCGTGCGAGCTTAAGGTTAATAAAAAGGAGAAATGTAGAAAAACACATTTTTCCACTTACAAACATACAATATTTTCCAAAATAGTATTCCCAAATAAGCCTTTTTGGGTATTTTTTTCCTGAAAAGCGCTACAATCCGATAAGCTAAAAAACATAAGCGTTATCCTGAACGCCGTTGACTACAAGCGGTCGGGTTACGGTTATGGAGATAAAGCACCCGTCTTTCACCCGGTAGGAATCTTCAATATCTGGCCGGGGCGGATGTTTGTCGTTGAGAGGTTATTGGCTTTTTGTAGTGTTGAGACGGAGACGCCCGGATATTTTTTGGCGATG
>JAISDJ010000081.1 GCA_031264865.1 Tannerellaceae bacterium
GTTGCTCAAGGGCTTTCTTCTTAATACTTTCAAAATCAAACTCTTTTTCCATAATAAAAAACTGTGTTAGTAAAAATAATAATTTATTCTTACTTGACACAGTTTAGTTTACAGTCTCTTGGATTTAGTTAATATCTTCTGGAGTTATATCCTCCTCCGCCACCATTTCTGTTGCCACCTCTATTACCGCCTCCTCTGTTGAAGCCTCCTCCACTGCTTCTACGATCTTCACGTGGCCTGGCAATACTTACGGAGATATTTTTCCCGTCGTATTCAGCTTCGTTGAGTTCATCAATTGCTTTTTGTCCTTCGTTATCATTAGCCATTTCAACAAATCCGAAACCTCTTGATTTTCCCGTTTCCCTATCGGTAATAACTTTAGCAGAGGTTACGTCTCCATAATCGCTAAATAATTCTGTTAAGTCAGCATCTGTTACGCCAAAACTTAAATTCGAAATGTAAATGTTCATTCTTGTTTTATTAAATAATTATAGTTAGGAGGACTTTTTATCCTCGTATTGTATATTTACAGCATTCAAATCACGGATACCACGTTCGAGCTCAAAATTCACCAAATTTCCTTCTTTAATGTCTTTAGGAGCGGCACTTATGTGGAAAAAATATTTCTTCACACTATTCAGATCCTTTATAAAACCGTATCCTTTTGCTTCGTTATAATATTCTACCCTTCCTGTATAGGCAAGATCTTCTTCCATGTCGTCTTTCTTAGGAGTTGAAATAACAATGCTGTCCAAATCTGTCTTCTCTTTTTCTGTTGATTCCGGTGGAGTTGAAATTATCATGCCATTTTCATCTACATAGGCAAACATTTCTTCCAATGAAGCACCTTTATTATTATTGACTTTTCTGTCTTCTTTACGTTTCTGTTTTTCTTGTCGCTTAGACTGTTTCTTTTTTTCGTTATCTCGTTTGTTTGTTGATGCAGGTCTTGCCATGTAAATCTCTTTAATCAATTAATTGTCTCCATACAAAGATATGTATTTTTTCGGATAGGATGTTATCTTTTGATAATATTTCTACTATTTCTTTCCAATTGGCAACATAGGTCTTTAGCCATCATGCTAAGCAGGATTTGATATAACATCATATTACCTTGAAGAAGCTATCATAATACTATTATAAAAATATTATAATGTTTTTATAATAGTATAACAATGTTTTTTAGGTGATTCCTGAACATGATAATCATCCTTTTATTACTGTTTAATAACAAATATTACTCTGAATATAATTGATTTATAAATAATGTAACTATGAAATAGATATTTTTATTTTACAAGCTCTTCATCACTTCTATAAAATTATTATTGAATAATATTTAAACAAATTCTTAATGTATAATTAGTAAAAATGTAAAAATTAGCCATTATTGATAGTATGAAATATTCAGGAAAATGTAAACAAATAAAATAAAAGTATTGCATATATAAAAATAACTACTACCTTTGCATCCGCAATCGAGAGTGATTGACTATATCGCGGAGTGGAGCAGTGGTAGCTCGTTGGGCTCATAACCCAAAGGTCACAAGTTCGAGTCTTGTCTCCGCAACAACCTAAGAAAGCCCTCAATTCAATATGAATTTGGAGGCTTTTTTGTTTTTACATAGCTTCGGAATGCATGCGAATAACTTATTTAATACCTTGAAAAGACAATGTCATTTGTTATTGTTATCATTAGTTTAGTTATACTGATATTACTTATCTCTTATTTTAAAGTAGATGCGTTTATCTCTTTTCTGCTGGTTTCCATTGGTGCGGGTATTGCTTTAGGTATTCCGTTGGAACGGTTGCCGGAAGCTGTCAATCAGGGCGTCGGAAGTATTATGGGCAACTTGACCTTGATTATTGTATTAGGCGCTATGCTGGGTAAATTAGTTGCTGAAAGCGGTGCGGCTAAGAAAATAGCTGATGTGATGGTCGATTTATTCGGTACCAAATATATTCAATGGGGATTGATGATAACAGGTTTTATTGTTGGTATTCCTTTGTTCTACGGTATAGGCTTTGTTTTGCTTGTTCCGTTAATTTTTTCTGTCGTTAATCAATATAAACTTCCGGCTGTATATATCGGTTTGCCAATGTTGGCAGCTTTATCGGTTACGCACGGTTTTTTACCGCCGCATCCTTCTCCTGTTGCTTTGGTGACTCTTTTCGGCGCCGATTTAGGGATGACCTTGATATTAGGCATGTGTTTGGCCATTCCTGCCATTATATTAGCCGGGCCTGTTTTCGCTAAGGCATTGAAAAATGTAAAATCGGGGCCTGTTACCTTGTTTGAACAAAAAGAAAATAGTGGGCAATATGGTACGCCCGGAAAGGCCAATAGCTTGATAAGCGCTACATTACCCGTTATCTTATTGATCATTGGTACCATTATTCCGTATATTCTTACTGATTTGGATGGGAGGGCTTCTTCTGTATTGGCATTGGTTAGCGCTCCTTCCGTTGTGATGCTGATATCCCTGATGGTTGCCACCTATACATTAGGGCTTAATCAAGGACGGAGCATGAAGCAAATCATGGGTGTTTATGTTGATGCAACGAAAGATATTGCTATGATTCTGTTGATTATAGCAGGTTCGGGTATTTTCAAGCAAGTGATGGAAGAGAGCGGGGTTAGCACACTGTTGGCTGATGTATTTAAACAATTGCCGGTTCACCCGCTTGTTTTGGGTTGGCTGATAACGGCTATTATCCGTGTATGTATCGGTTCTGCTACGGTGGCTGCGCTTACGGCTGCTGGTGTTATTATGCCTTTGGTTGAACAGGCCGGTGTGAACCCCAGTCTGATGGTCTTGTCGTTAGGAGCGGGGAGTCTTTTCTTTTCGCATGTAAACGATTCGGGCTTCTGGTTGTTTAAAGAATATTTTAACCTGAGTCTGAAAGATACATTCAAGTCATGGTCGGTAATGGAAACGATCGTTTCTGTTGTTGGATTAGCAGGTGTATGGATATTAAGTCATTTTATATAAATAAATTAAATCAAATAGATTATGAGTACGTACAATGCAGATGAACAGTTCGAGAAATTAGGATTGAATTTACCTCCCGCACCGGAGCCAAAAGGTGTTTATAAGCCTTGCCTGATTGATGGTAAGTATTTATACCTGTCCGGGCATGGTCCGGTTCAAGATGACCGGTCATTAATTATAGGCCGTATCGGGAAAGAGATGAATCAGGAAGAAGGTAAATTGGCGGCTCGTCAGGTGGGTTTAACCATGTTGTCTACCATCAAAACGAATTTGGGTAGCCTGAATCGGGTGAAACGGGTAATCAAAGTATTCGGTATGGTGAATTGCACGTCTGAATTTGAACGCCATCCTTATATTATAAATGGTTGCAGCGAATTGTTTGCCCAGGTATGGGGGGAAGACAATGGAGTGGCGACACGGAGCGCCGTAGGTTTCGGCTCGCTTCCCGATAATATCCCCGTAGAAATAGAAGCTCTTTTTGAATTGAATGACTGAATGGTATAAAATACGAAATATAGAGCAGATAGATTCTCCGGCACTTGTTGTATATCCTGAGAGGGTTCGGGATAATATCAGAAAGACACTCGCTGTATCCGGTAGTGTGAATAAACTTCGTCCGCATGTGAAAACAAATAAGATGGGTGAAGTGTGCGAGATGATGATGCAAGAAGGTATCACCCGATTCAAATGCGCTACCATAGCGGAGGCGGAAATGCTGGCAATCGCAGAAGCGCCGGATGTATTGCTTGCCTATCAACCGACAGGGCCGAAGATCGGTCGTTTGTTAAAGCTTGTACAGACATACCGGAAAACACTTTTCTCGTGTCTGATAGATAATGAGGTTCATGCTGAAGTGATCAATAAACAATGTAAAGACGAAGCCATTGTGTTAAACGTCTTTATCGACCTGAATGTAGGGATGAACCGTACCGGAGTTCATCCTGAGAAAGCCTTTCGCTTAGTAAAGAAGATACAAACGCTAACGCATCTTCATCTGGCAGGGATTCATGGATATGACGGACATATTCATGATAAAGATCTTATCCAAAGGCAAAAAGCCGCCGATATTTCTTTTGGGCTGGCAAATGATCTGTTCGAGAAGATACAACCTTTATTCTCTTACCCGTTACGAATGGTGATGGGGGGTACGCCTACCTTTCCGATTCATGTACGCCGGCCTAATACGGAATGTAGTCCCGGTACATTTGTCTTTTGGGATTGGGGATACGATCATGAATTTCCTGATATGACATACCATTATGCCGCGTTGGTGATCAGCCGGGTAATCTCTGTTATTGACGAACATCATCTCTGTATCGACTTGGGATATAAATCCGTAGCGGCGGAAAGCCCTCTGCCTCGCGTGCATTTTCTGAATGCGCCCGATGCTGTTCCTGTAGCGCAAAGCGAGGAACATTTGATATTGGAAGTACCTGATAGCAATCATTACAGGCTAGGAGATGTATTTTACGGAGTTCCGGTACATATTTGTCCGACGGTAGCTCTTTATGAAAAGGCGTTTATCATTCAAAACGGCGAAGTGGCAACTACCTGGGCGGTAACAGCCCGAAATCGTTTTATTACTAATTAAACCCATATCAAATGTCTAAACACTTAATAGCAGATATACATCTCGATCTTAGCATGAATGCGCTGGAGTGGAATCGGGATTTACGTGAATCTGTAACTGAAATAAACAGACGGGAAGCCGGCATGACCGATAAACCGGACAGAGGTAATGCAACCATTTCGTTTGAAGAGTTGAGGAAAGGAAACGTCGGCTTAGTAGTGGCTACACAGATCGGCCGCTATGTAGCTCCGGATAATCCATTACCCGGATGGCATTCGCCGGAACAAGCCTGGGCGCAGACACAAGGACAGTTGGCCTGGTATAAAGCAATGGAAGAAGAGGGCTATATGACTATGATTCGCACAAAAGAAGAATTAACGAATCACCTGTCGTTATGGAATAACGGAGAACCTAACGAGAAGAAGCCCATCGGTTATCTGTTAAGTATCGAAGGTGCTGACTCTTTTGTAACTGTCGACCATGTAGAACGGGCTTATCAGTATGGACTTAGAGCGGTAGGGCCAGCGCATTACGGCCCTGGTCGATATGCCAATGGAACAGATTCAATGGGTCGGCTGAATGAATCGGGACAAGCTTTGCTAAGGAAGATAGACGAACTCCATATGATTCTGGATGTAACCCATTTGAATGATGACGCCTTCTGGCATGCCTTGGAGATATATAAAGGCCCGGTATGGGCAAGCCATAATAACTGCCGTGTGTTTGTAAACCACAACCGTCAGTTCAGCGACGAAATGATAAAAGCCTTGCTTGAACGAAACGCTGTCATAGGAATAGCGCTGGACGCCTGGATGATGGTTCCAAACTGGGTTCGTGGCGTATCTACTCCTGAAAATATGAATTGCAGTCTGGAGATCATGGTAAATAATATCGACCATATCTGCCAGTTGGCAGGAAATACCCAATACGTTGCTATCGGTAGTGATTTGGATGGCGCTTTCGGCACAGAACAATGCCCCTACGACCTCACGACCATCGCCGACATACAAAAAGTAGATACCCTGCTAAAGAAAAAAGGTTATACCGACAAGGATGTAGAAAACATATTCAGCGGCAATGTAATCAACTTTATGCACTCGGCCTTATCATAATAAAGGCGAGACAGGAATATACACCTCGGTAAGTAGTTCATCTTCCGTTACGAAATCCGGGCTGTTCAGGTATTTTTCAAAGAATCCTACATCCCGGAGTTCGTAATTGCTATTGGGAATCCAGAACCGGTAGATGTTGCAATATAAACGTTCAAGTTTACGATAAGAACCTTTGCTGGTGAAAAT
The DNA here is from genome assembly GCA_031264865.1 of Tannerellaceae bacterium. Lineage (GTDB taxonomy): Bacteria > Bacteroidota > Bacteroidia > Bacteroidales > Tannerellaceae > DFXE01. The sequence continues at coordinate 5,862 of JAISDJ010000081.1, forward strand.
GGCAAATAATCCTCCTTTTATTGTCTGTACGCCGAATGGCCCGCTTGGCTTTAGTTTGTCTGCATTGGTTGCACATACATATACTCTGCACAAATCCGGTTCGGTAATCGTGGGCGTATCATACGATGTGCTGAAATATTCGTGTTTGCCGCCGGGCATACCATCTATACCCATAAAGCGCATGAGCCTTCTCCAAGCTTTGGTGAAGGCATCTTTTGAATGATATGGATTTATCACGCGCGTGTATACAACTTCTTTATCTTTTATTGTTCTTATTTTAGGATGAAGTTTCATTGCTTCTATGTTTTCTGTAGGAACGATTAAGTCGATGGGTTTCTTTCTGAATAAAGCGGGGGAAACACCAAATCGCTTTTTAAAGGCTTTGGATAAAGCATGTGGGCTTTGATAGCCGGTCGTTTCCGATATTTCGGATATAGACAGTTGAGTAGTTTGTAATTTGAATGCCGTTTTCTCCAGACGCAAACGCTGAATATAATCCCCTGGGCTTTCTCCCATAACCGATTTGAATATTCGGTGAAAATGAAAATCGGAAAGGATAGCTACTTGCCCCAAATCGGATAAGTTAATTGATTCGGTCAGGTGTCCATTAATATAATCAACCGCTTTGTTTACGGCTTTATAATATTCCTGATGTGTTAGGGTATGCTTCTGCCAGCGTTTTAGTTTGGGTAGGTTTATTTTCATTTTAAGCGCTAACTCGTTCTTTGTCAATGAGCGCCCGTCCACCCTTTCTGTTCCGTCCATATAGCTGATGGAGCGTTCAATCGTTTGATTCAAATCCAGATTGTGCGTAAATCCTCCGTTTTGGAAACAGAAGCAACAATAGTCTTCGTTCAGGCTATTGTCGCTGTTCGTTCCAAAATGTTTCATTGCCGCCATTGGCATGCCGCAACTTTGACAGATAGGTTTGTTTGTCATAAAATAAAGGAATTAATCTTTTTTCCAACGTTTAAGGGTTGGGAAAAAGGCTTTCATCTGAGCGATGGCTTGTTCTTTAGTAAACTTTTGTTCGCTGTCTTTATTAAATTCACCAACGAAGCCGGCGCATTTTTCAATCATTCCGTCCATTGTGTCGTCGGAGGTGAACTGTCCGTCTTTGTAGCAGTAGGTACAGTAGTCCAGGCTTGTGCTTCCGTTTGCTTCCGTACCGAATTCTGCTGCTGCTTTCATCGGCATACCGCAGCTTTGACAAAAGGTTGTTTCCATATACATGATATTATTAATTGATTACGAGGCAAAGGTAATTGTTATATCGTTATCCGATTTGTCCAAACTTGCTAATTGTCTTATACTGGAAAAGGAGGTTCTTTTAGTCATTAACCCCAAAACTGTAAATGTCTATTCCGGGAAAAGTAAACCATTGTATAGTCTTCAGTAAATCATTACGATGGTTCTGCAAAGACATCACAATAGTTTTATAAAGACATCGTAATGGTTTTCCAAAGGGATCATAATCTTTTTTCAGGTTGTTCTTAGACATGATAATCATCCTGTTGATCACTTTCTCTCCTTTGACGGATCGGAGATACTAGGAACAGTTTCCGTAAAAAAATTTGCTTATTATTCGGAAAGTATATTTATTTGCATATCAAAATTATCTAAAAACAATTGTAATATGAAAAAGATCCTTGGAATCGTATTGGTGTCCTTAATGACACTTATCATTGTTCCGGTTAATGCACAAATTAATTTCGGCATAAAGGGAGGTGTAAATATTTCGTCGGTGCATTTTAACAATGATATTGTAAGCTCAGACAATATTACAGGTTTTAATATTGGCCCGATGATTGAGATAATGGTTCCTTATGTAGGAGTAGGGGTCGACGCCGCCATTTTGTATTCCCAGAAAGGGATGGCGGATGCTAAGATGAAAGATACTAATAAGCGAGGCGAGAACTTGACTACTGACTATATTGATATTCCTGTTAATTTTAAATGGAAGTTTGGTCTTCCTGTAATAAAAGGTTATCTTGCGGCGGGGCCATATGCCAGTTTTAAAGTAGGTGGGGATAAAATCTGGGAGATACCTGGTGCTATTAGTTCCGAATTTAAAACGAAATCATTTGCTGCCGGATTAAATTTCGGATTGGGAGCAGAAGTTTTTAAGCATCTTCAAGTCGGATTTAATTATGAATGGGGATTGACCAATAATTATAGCGGAGTAGACATCTATAGCTCACTTGGAGACCAACGTATTGAAGGTAAACATCGTGGTTGGACTATTTCGGCAGCTATTCTATTCTGACAATATCGGATATGAAGTACGCAGATGTAATACTTCCCCTACCATTAGAAAACAGCTATATATATCGTATTCCTTCCGATTTGGAAAAAGCGGTTGTGCCGGGTTGTCGCGTACTTGTTCATTTTGGGAAAAGAAAATATTATACAGGAATTGTAATGCTGGTGCATGAACACACCCCTGATTCCGAATTTGAAATAAAAGAAATATACGCATTATTAGATGCAACTCCGATTCTCAGGCGTCCGCAATTACGTTTCTGGCAGTGGATAGCATCTTATTATTTATGCAAGTTAGGTGATGTATATAAAGCTGCCGTACCTTCAGGATTAAAATTAGAGAGTGAAACGGTTGTTGAATATAATGAATTATTTGAAGCAGACACTCCCTTACGACGAAATGAACAATCTGTATTAGATGCATTTGGTATAAAAAGTAAATTAACCATTTCCGAACTGGAAAAGAAAACAGGTTTACGTAATGTTGTTTCCAGCATCACATCTCTCATGGCTCGTGGAGCTGTAAAGATAAATGAAGAAGTAAAACGTGGCTTTACTCCTAAAATGCAAACATTTATCCGTTTAGCTACACGCTATCATGACGAATCAAAACTACATGACGTTTTTTTAAAACTAAAACGGGCGCCTAAACAGGAAGCCTTATTACTCTGTTATCTGGATATTAGCCATGCCTTAAATCCTTCGTTGGCACAAGAACTAAGTAAAAAAGAACTCATAGACAAAAGTGGTTCTAATTCTTCTATATTAGATGTACTTATAAAGCGTGGAATATTTGAAAGCTACGAGAAGGAAGTCGGAAGATTACAGGTATCTGTTTGCCGATTGCAAACACTTACTCCTTTAACTGTTGATCAAAAGAAGGCGCATCATGAAATCCATGATGTCTTCAAAATTAAGGATGTTTGTTTGTTGCATGGCGTGACATCCAGCGGGAAAACAGAAATATATACTCATTTAATAGATGAAGCGTTTAAACAAAGACGCCAGGTTCTTTATCTTTTGCCCGAAATAGCAATAACAACTCAAATAACTGAGCGACTGGCAAAATTATTTGGCGATAAACTACTGGTCTATCATTCGAAATTTTCAGATAATGAAAGAGTTGAGATTTGGAACAAATTGCTTCATGAGAATACTCCTATGCTTATTCTTGGCGTACGGTCTTCTCTTTTTCTGCCTTTCAAAGATTTAGGATTGATTATTGTTGACGAAGAACATGAAAATACCTATAAGCAGCAAGAGCCTGCCCCACGATACCATGCCCGTAATGCCGCTATTATGTTGGCAAATATGCATGGAGGAAAAACCTTGTTAGGCTCGGCAACTCCTTCGATTGATTCGTATTATAATGCAACGATCGGAAAATATGGATTAGTAGAACTAAATTCCCGTTTCGGCGAATGTCTGATGCCTGAGATTATTCCCGTAGATACTAAAGAACTGAAACGGAAGAAAATAATGAAAGATACACTCTTTTCTCCTTTATTAGTCCGGAAGATACATACAGCTTTGGAAAAGGGAGAACAAAGTATCCTTTTCCAGAATCGCCGGGGCTTTGCACCTATGATAGAATGTCGGGAGTGTGGTTGGGTTCCTCATTGTATGAATTGTGATGTAAGCCTGACTTACCATAAATACCATAACCAACTCGAATGTCATTATTGTGGATACAAAGAAGTGTTACCCAGACAATGTCCTCAATGTAGAAGTACAGAATTGAAGATGATGGGTTTTGGTACAGAAAAGATAGAAGAAGAAGTAGCATCATTATTCCCTTCTGCGAAAGTAGAACGGTTAGATTTTGATTCAGCTAAAACCCGGAACGCTTATGAACGGATAATATCCGATTTTGAAAAGGGGAAAACAAACATATTAATCGGAACCCAAATGCTTTCAAAAGGACTTGATTTTGCAAATGTAGGAGTGGTAGGGATTCTTAATGCTGACAGTTTAATGAATTATCCTGATTTTCGCGCTCACGAACGGGCTTTCCAGTTGATGATACAAGTAAGCGGCCGTGCCGGAAGGAGGGATAAACGTGGTGTTGTAATATTACAAACATCTCAACCGGAACACCCCATTATCCGTATGGTACAACAATTTGCTTATAAAGATATGGTAAGCCTTCAACTTAGCGAACGGAGTATGTTTCATTATCCGCCTTATTATCGATTGATTGTTGTGATACTTCGCAGCCGGAATGAAGCTACTTTGGAAGAGATGTCGGTATTACACGCTAATACACTACGCACCCGTTTCGGAGAACGGGTACTGGGACCGGTTATTCCGCCGGTTACAAGAGTGCAGACTTTTCACGTCAGAAAAATCCTTCTAAAAATAGAAGCCACAGTCGCTATTGCCCCTGTACGTGAAATAATAGAAAGTATCCATGTCGAAATGCAAAGATACCTTCCATTCAAACAACTATTGGTTCACTATGATGTAGATCCGGTATAGAATTAGTGAATCCAATCCTGTGTTTATCTCCTTGCACTTACACTGGTAAACTCGATAAGTTGTGCAGTAACCGTTATTTTTCTTCTATTGTAAATAAGGATAAAAAGATTGTGTTCTTCGACGATTTCATTTACTAAAGCGCGCGATTTTCCTATCATATCGGCCTGTTGAAGTATTTGTGCTCTTGCGTCGGCAATCATAGCGCTTTTCGACATACCACCGAGTCCAAAAATATAAAAGGTTTCAGAAGTACCTTGGACATTAGAAACAACACGGAAATTTCGTTCTGATAGCACCACTTCCGTATTATTTACATTCGTATTACGAGTCAATCCGTTATGAAACCCACAACCAGTAAACAAAAGGGTCAGAAGAAAGAATAAATAAATCTTTTTCATAAAAGTATAATTTGTTGATTATTGTTATAATTGAACAAATATAATAACTATTTAATAAAAAAGAGTAGTCAATGTAATTATTTACGGACGGGATAGTTTGACTCCTTTTTAAAACTCAATTCCGATTTTTATACTTACGCCTCCGTTGTTCTTTTTGGCAGTGATAAGCTTTTTGGGAGAACTGACGTCGTCTATGTGCGAAGAATCAAACATTTGCATCGAATAAGCAATCGAAAAATTAAGTGCAAGTAATGGAGAAATAACGTACTTCGCGCCGATAGAAGGAGCTACGTAAAAACCAACACTTTCTACCCTTGTTGCAGTTGTTGTCCTTATAAGTACTCCACTTTCATTGTAGTCTTCCTTTTTAGTGCTTGCTAATCCTAAACTGTATCCGGCTTTCAGTCCGGCAAACGGGATGATTTGTCCTTCTGTCATAAAATTATACCGAACATCGGCAAAAATGGGTAGTGTGGCTGATATATTTAATGAATCTACCGAATTTTCATTCCCCTGAAACACAACATCTTTATGTCCTCCCGGTTTGTATCCCCTAGCAATACTATCTTTATAAAAACCGTTGCTGTATAAGTTAACACCAAAACCCACACCAACAAAAATAGAGGGATTGATTTGATAGCCATGGCTTGTTGTAATTTCGATTCTATTGGTTGAAGATTCTCCCATCGCTACGGTATAGCCTGCATCAAAGAAACCTCTGTATCCGCTTATATCAAGTGGGGATTCTTCTAATAGTCGGGCATCTTGTGTTTCTTTTTGTATAGCGTATTGATTCCTTGGAGTAGTTTGTGTTTTTGGCGTTGTTGTTCTACTGCTGGAAGAAGCTGTTGGTTGATTGGGCGTCGTTCTTGGTCTTTGAGTTGGCCTGCTGCCTGAAACAACTTCTTTTAAAGTTCTTTCGGTGAAATAAACGATACTCCTGTTAGGAGTTTCAATTTTCATTTCTCCACCTTCCTGTAACTCGGTTAATTGTCCAGTAATTATACTACCATTACGTAAATGAATGGTTACCGGATTTTTGAAGTTTCTTAATGTTGGCAATGCCTTTTGACTACCGATTTCTTTTACAGCTTTGCGGGTGAAATAGATAACACTTCCGTTTGTGGTTTTTATATACAACCTTTGCCCGTCACCCACATCTACAAGTTCGCCTCTAATAATACTACCATTCATCAGTTCTATAACAGTTTCATTAGTCTCTTGAGCCAATGCAACTAATGTAGTCGCTAATAAGGCAAAAATGAATATTATTTTTTTCATATAAAATTTTATTTCCTTTTTAGAGTAATTACATGCAAAAATAAGAAAAACAATGAGTTTGTTTAAATTTTAAAGATAAAAAATGATAAAGCACTTCTCTTTCGCAGGGTTGCTTTATGTTCTATTGAAGGTTCCTGCGCTCTCAGGAACCTCCCAAATTAATTGTTTCATACTTCCGAAAGAAGGCCTTATTTTTCAATAAAGACATCAAAGATGCCAAGAATGGAGCTGAGAAAGCGTGCCGGAACCTCAGTCGGACTGATAATGGCATTGTCTTTCGGTTCATCATCTGTCTCTTGGTTTTCACTGAGACGGTAGATGATCACATCACCTAAGGTGACATCCTCATCGTATCCCTGCCCCATGTACATATATTCAAAATTAAGCTGTACAGCCATGTTGAGGAATTTATCTACCCAATGGAAGCATGTATAGCTACCGCCGTCCCATACGCTTCCTCTTTCCATGTTGTATTTTTTGGCGATTCCGGCTATTTTTCCCGACGGTGCGATATTGCCGGCGTAGCGGATAATTGCTTTCTCTTTTACATCTTTCTCTTCCAGCTTAACGATGGGAGAGGTTAGTTGCGAAAGGGGTTGGATTACTTCGTAATCATCTAATTGTTCTTTCCACTGGGCAAGAGTATCTTCCGACAGTTCAATGGGGTGTATGAGTGAAATAGCAGCAGAGTCGGGCAGGGTATATTCTTCTTCGTCCAGGGTATTGAAGGTGCCATCGTCCATATAACGGAAGGTGTCGGTGAGAGTATGATTATTGTAAACGCCCCAAACCAATCCTGTGGCGAAGCGGTGCATAATAGGATTCTCCACGAAGAGGTTGTTCCATACACCGACGTCCCATTTACGACCGTTCATCAGTACCTTTTCCAGGCGGTTGGTTTGCGCCTGCACGGTAGCTTTTATTTGTTTCTTTAGTTCGGTAAATTCTTTTTTGGCATTTTCCACCTTTACGGCATCGTCGGAAGTCGTAGGAGCGGGGAGACTTTTTACGACCTTTTGTTTTTTATTATCATACAACGTAAGCGAGAAGTCGGGCATCAAGGTTATTCTAAAGGTACGCGAACCATAGTCTGCTGTTTTCTCGCCTTCTTTATTGAAGCCAAGTGTAGGAACGATTTTGTCGGAAAGTTCGTCTTCGGGAATCTCCAAGGCTTTGGCAGCGAAGGTAAAGGCTGCATTGGCGGCGTTTTTCACTTGATTGTTTGGGAATTTCACGCTGATCCCGTCTATCATCATTAAAGCTACGCTTCCGCCGTTCATGGCAATGGCGTTTACTACAAAGGCAGCTATGGCACCGCGCGCTGATTCGGCCCACGTAAGAAGCTGGCTCCTCAGTTTGAGGATTTGCGAATCGGAACCATAGATACAATAGGGCAACATGAACATTTTTTTCTTTGTTTCTGCACCATTATCCAGCCAGAGCTTATAGATGTTTTCGAGGGTTGCTTCGAAATCCTGCGGATGAAGGGCTTCTACTACCTTATCACATATCTTTATCTTATAGGGTTCTTCCAATGCCATGTATTCCGAGAGGATATATTTAATCACTACGGCAGGAGCCTTTTCTTCTAAGTCGGCAAAGCGGGCACAGGTAAACATATCTTCGGGAATCCAATGGATATGTTTTTCATTAGTGGGGTCGTAATTATCATTACAGTAGTCGGTAACGGTCTGGTTGTCTTTAAATGAAAAATCGGCGCCGTATTTGCGTTCGTTATCCCATCGTTTGATTAAACGTTTGGAAGCGGCCAGCGCATCTCCTTTTTGAGGCATGGATTCTTCCAGTAGCGGGCGGATACCGGATTCATTCACAGCGATTAGTTCCTCTGCCTTCTTACGAATCAGTTTGGATTTGTTCGACAGCAGGGTAATCAGCGGTTGGTACACTGTTACGCCGCATGTTTCGTAAAGCAGGTTTGTCCATGCCAATGTTTCTTCAATACTCAGACTGCCGTTGGTAAGGATTGCCAACGCTACCGGTTCGTTTTGCCTGATAAGCTCGGTGTTTACCACATCTCCCATTACATCCCTCATATCGCTGGCGTAGACTTGTGCGTACACATAGGTGGAAAAGGCCTGTCCTATTGAATATCCGCCTTCAGATGCCAGAAGCGTATTGAAACTATCACATGCGGGGATATCGAGCCAACGTTTACGCGCTTTCATGAAGTAGCCGGCTGTATAGTCGCGCTCGTTAAAGTTATTCTTTCTTCTATTACCATAATATAATAGGTAATTGATGAAGCGGTGGGCATGTGGGGCATAGTTGTATAATACGGCTAAGGCGCCAATCAGAAGCTCCCCGTTTCTCCATTCAAATTTACGGTTGAAACTCAGCGTTGTCGGCGTCTCTTCCAGAGCAACCGATTTATCGGCTATTTCTGCGAAATCAACATTCTTGTCGTCCATATATTCGTTTAGGAGTCGTTTGAATGTTCCGAGTAAAATCACGCCTGTCTTTTCCGGTTCCGTTAGTTCTTCTCCGTTTTTCAACATAATGGCTAACAGGTACGGAGCATATACAAATTCCTGAGGATTGTTGGTAGTGGCAAGCTGGTTGTACACTTCCATAAATGTGGCATGGTCGACTTGGTAAAGCTCGTTTAATACCGCCGGACGGTCTACATCTCGAATAGCTTCTACAGCTACCAGGAAGTAATAAGGCCATTGAGGCGCGCCAAGCTCGCCAAGGAAGGAAAGAAACTCTTTTCCTTTCATACAGGCATTGATTACACGAGCGGTTTGTGTAGACGAAACCAATTTGCTTACTAAAATACTTTTTAGCTTTTCCGATAACGTCCAACTGTGATATAGCATCATAACAATATATCCGTCTCCTATCCGATTGGCTACATTGGCAAGGACAGGAAGGTAAGCGGCATATTTTTTAGCATCTTCTCTTAATAAATGAATAGCTACGTAAACGGCTACATATATTTCGCGGGTGGATTTCCGTTTGGCGATTAATTCTTCCAATCCTTTACCGAGCAAGCGGGAAGCAAATCCCCCGTCGAGCAGGCGAGAGGCAAACTTCTGTGCATCTTCATGAAGATATTGGTGAAGTAACTTGGCGAGATGAAACGTCTCGTCGGCGCTGATATCTTTATATTTGTGGATTGTTTCTTTGAGAATGGATTCGAAATCATAGCCGATTCGCAAACAGATTTCCGCCTCTCTTCCTACGTTCCAGGCACTGGAAATTGGTCCGCTGTTCCTTATTTTAGAAATTACCACCAGCATGCGCCTGGCCAGCTCGGCGTTTTCTCCGTCCAATTCCTTCACCATCCAGTCTTCATAATAAGTATAATACTTTTCTCCACTTAAAGAAGGGTTTGTAATGGTATCTACTTTCTCTTCGAAGTAGTCGTAAACGAGGGGGCTCAAATTCCATTGGTAATAGCTCTGTTCAAACTGCTTTTTCCAGAGCTCAATCATTTTCTCTTTATCCATAATGTAAGTAGTTAGCTTATATATTTGTATTTCATTATAATTGTCAGACAAATATATGGAAAAAAGTAGTCAGGGTAGTCAAGGAATCAAAGGAGTTAAGGAGGACAAACAAAAAACTCCTTAACTCCTTTGACTACTCTGGCTACTTTTTAACTCCTTGATTACTTAAATAATAATCCTTAAAATAAGCTACTTAATGAAAAAGAATAGTTTGTTTTTTGTTTTTTTAGTTAAGTTTGCGAGATATACTATTTAATTATTAACACAATGAAAAAGTTTCAAGCTTTGTTGCTTGGTATCGTTTGCATGATACCCTTTATTTCTTTTGCACAGGAAAACCAACCCTTACGGTTGGGAGTTGTCGGCCTTTCTCATGGCCATTTAGGAGAAGTTATCAGGCGTGTAAATCGTGGGGATTTTGTGATAACAGGTATCTCGGAAGGGGATGATTCTTTGAGGGAAAAGAACGGCCTTAGAGGTAAAGTTGCCGACGATCTCTTTTATGCCGATCTTGAAGAAATGCTTGATAAAACAAAACCGGAAGCGGTTATTGTATACGAACCCATCGCCTATCACCTGCGTGTTGTAGAAGCATGCGCACCAAGAGGTATCCATGTAATGGTAGAAAAACCGTTGGCTACAAAGAAAGCAGACGCCCAGCGGATGGCCGAATTAGCCCGAAAACATAAGATTCATTTGCTTACAAACTATGAAACAACGTGGTATGCAAGCCTCCATGAAACGTACCGCATGATAAATCAATCTAAAATCGGTGGTATAACACGTATAAATGTTTATGACGGCCATCGAGGGCCTTTCGAAATAGGCTGTGGTAAGGAATTCACCGACTGGCTTACCGATCCGGTATTAAACGGAGGAGGAGCTGTGATAGATTTTGGTTGTTATGGCGCTAATCTGGCAACATGGTTCCTGAACGGAAAAAAGCCGGTAAGCGTATATGCCGTCCTCAATCAGCAAAAACCCCAGCTTTATCCCAAGGTAGATGACGACGCAACGATAATTGTTCAGTATCCCAACCAGACGGTACAAATCATGGCCTCGTGGAATTGGCCTATAAACCGTAAGGATATGCATATCTACGGAGAGAAGGGTTATATTTATCAAGACAATGCAACTGACTTGCGCGTATATGTGAAGAACAAAGAGACTGCCCAAAAGTCGCCCTCTTTAAAGACCCCTTACGACGATCCGTTCCATTATTTTAAGGCAGTTGTTCGTAATGAAATTAAAGTTGAACCGGCAGATTTGTCATCTCTCGAAAATAATCTTATCGTGGTGTCTATTTTAGATGCAGCTGTCCGTAGCGGTAAGAGTGGGAGTGTTGTAAAATTATAATAGAGGCTGCTTCCAATCGGAGGCAGCCTTCCTTTTGAGTACTTTATTTTTTTATGTAATCCTGAAGAGCTTTCACGTAATTGTCGAAGGCGTCAATGCCTTTGGGCGTTATTTTGAGTACGGTCCGGGGGCGTTTCCGCTCGATAAATTTGTCAACTTCCAGATAACCGGCTTCGCTGAGCTTTTCGATATGCGAGCTTAAATTGCCGGCGGTAGCGCCTGTTTTCTCTTTTATAAAAACAAAGTCCGCTTCATCAGCCGATATTAATATCGACATGATGGCCAGCCGTTGCTGCGAGAGCAGTAGGGGGTCTAAGTCTTTAAACATCTTTTTCTGCTTTACGGTTTGCCAAATGCCCTGGAATCACATATCCCGCTATCATACTAAGAGCGAAAATAATAAATTGTATTTCAATCCGACTCATGACTACTGAGATGATTACACATAAAATACTACCAAGCCAGAAAACAATACCCCCATACGCATACGGTTTGAAACGGCATAGCTTTGCCGTTATATATAATGCAGTTCCTCCGGCAGCCATAATTAATGGCACAATCAACATATAGGGAATCCATGATTTAAACCCATAAGCAGCATAATAACAGATAAAAACAATCATAGAAATTGAAATAAAAGCACTCGTCCAAACATTTCCTATTACCTTATCAATATGCGATTTTACCAATGCTTCCTTATACCTTTTACTGGAATAAAAGTAGTTGATAAAGAAAAGTGGAATACACAAAGCCCATACAGAATAAACGAATGGGTTATTAAAAAGGACAAGCAATACATAGTTTAGAATAGATAATACGGCAAGCGTATATCCCAAAAATATCATGCTGTTTCCAGCTCCTTTGCGGAAATTGTTCCGCGCCTGGTTAATCATATCTGTGATTAACTGCAAGCTCTCTTGTTCATTGAATTTGTTTTCCATAATCCTTTACTTTAAAACTTTTAATTTATATTTGATAATGCAAATATAAATTAGTTTGCAATACAAACCAAATTATTTTACAAATATTTTTGCAAAACATTACATTGTTTGTTATTATTCAAGGAAAAGTCAAGCTTACCCCTTTTACATTCATTTCCAGGGTATACAAGTATTGTGATGCCGTGATAAATAAGGTTTTCATGTCTTTCCCGCCAAAACATACGTTAGCAGTCCAGCCGGCTTCTACCGGAATATGCTCAATTTGTTCACCGGCAGGGTTAAAAATGGTTACTCCCTTACCGGTCAGATAAACATTACCCTGTTCGTCTATTGTCATACCATCTGATCCCATAGAAGCAAATAATCTCTTATTTTCCAATAAACCATCAGAAACCATATCATAACAATATGTTTTTCCGGCTCTAATGTCTGCTACATATAATAATTTACCATCGGGAGATCCAATTATTCCATTCGGTTGTTTTAAATCGCTATCTACGCGTATTACTTTTTTTCTGTCGGGCGACATATAATAAAGATGCTGTCCATCTTGCTGCATTTCGGGATTACGTGTCCAGTAATCTCGTTTATAAAGAGGATCGGTAAAATAAATGCTTCCGTCAGGATGTACCCACAAGTCATTTGGGCCATTCAGTTTTTTTCCTTCGTACTCGGTTAATAAAACCGTATGTTTTCCATCTGGAGTAATACTCCAAATTTCATTTTCCATATCGGAACACGAAAGTAGATTGCCCTTTTTATCAAAATACATTCCATTTGCCCGCCCGGTGTTTTCAAGGAAGACAGAAACATTTCCGTCTGATGACCATTTCCAGATACGATCATTCGGCTGGTCGGTAAAATAAACATTACCTTTTTTATCGACTGCCGGCCCTTCTGTAAAAAGAAAGCCTTCCGCTACCTTTTCAACCTTAGCTCCAAATGCGATTATCCCTTTATCATCCTGGGCATAAGCTAAGGAAGATATCGTAAAAAATGAAAGACAGAAAAAAAATACTCTCTTATCCATAACGCAATAGATTTATACAGTAAATCAATAGAATAGCCAAAAGTAAATAAAAAACATGATACTTTGCCTATAAATACCTACTATAAATGTTGTTCTTTAGTTCCTGTTTAAATTTAACGCTAAAGATGCTATTATGATACACAGAGCATGCGAAGTACGAAAAATTACATAGAACTGTAAAAATGATCTCATTATTTTGTTGATTTAATAATGAATAAGTAGCCGCTTGGTTATTTCTTTTTTATCATCTCACCTGGGCGATACAGTTATCTCACCCAGGTAATATAGATATACCACCAAGGTGGTACAGTTATTCCACCCAGGTGGAATGATAAAAAATATATCATAGAAATACGAAACAGATATGATTCAATTAATAGTCCTATACGAACAAATTGGAAGAATAATCCGAGGCATTAACAATATATAGGTATTCTAATCACGAAGAATAGCCATATGTAGGTATTGTGTTATCTGGCAGACAAAAATACTTTTGCAGAATCTATTATGATATCATAATTCATGATTATTAACCAAGTCTCTTTGTAAAATGAAACAAATTCTTACTTATTTTCTTTTTGGGGTTATCTTTTGTCTGATTGGAGTTGTTAGTGAGGCGAACGCTCAGGATGCAGATGATGTAAAGATTCATGAGATAGAAAAGTCCTCAAAAAATCCTCGTTTTTTGTTTGGAGGTTACGGAGAAGTGGCCTTACAACGTATGTTTTATACCGATAATATTGAAAGGTATAAGTATCCGGAAAGGCATAAAGATGGGAATCATGGCAGGTTCGACCTTCCTCATGTTGTATTGTATATGAGTTATGATTTCGGGAAAGGCTGGAAGATGTCTTCAGAGATTGAATTTGAACACGGTGGTACGGGTACTACGTATGAAATAGAAAACTCTGAAACCGGAGAATACGAAACAGAAATAGAAAAAGGTGGCGAAATAGCGCTTGAACAGTTTTGGATTGAAAAAACGTTCTCTCCTATTGCTAATTTGCGAATGGGGCATATTATCGTTCCCATAGGGTTAACCAATATGTATCATATGCCTACGGAATTCTTTTCTGTGCTGCGTCCTGAAGAAGAATCATCCATCATACCGTGTACCTGGCATGAAACGGGCGTTAGTTTTTGGGGACGAACAAGCCAGTGGCGTTATGAAGCGATGCTGGTAGCAGGTTTGGATGCTGAACGTTTTAATAATGCCAATTGGATAAACGGAGGCGCTGTTTCGCCGTATGAATTTAAAATAGCCAACCGTTATGCTGGAGCTGTAAGAATCGATAATTATTCGGTAAAAGGCTTGCGGATGGGAGTAAGCGGTTATTACGGGTATAGCGCGCAGAACACCTTAAAACAAGAACGTTATAATAATGTGAAAGGTGCTGTAAGCGTTGGCGCTTTTGATGCGGTGTACGATGCTCATAATATCTTGGCGCGCACGAATATATTGTATGGACATTTAGGAGATTCGTACGATATTTCCATGATTAATAAAAAGATGCCTAATGCAAGTCCATCGCCGGGAACAGATGTGGCTTCGGATGTACTAAGCTGGTATGTGGAAGCAGGATATAATGTTTTATCATTTTTCCCGAATCTTAAAAAAAAGGATGATAAGCTCTATGTGTATGCACACTATGGTTCCTATGATTCTATGTATAAAACTTCATCAAAGATTACTCCTAAAGGTTGGACGGATAAAAAAATTATATCCGGCGGAATTAATTATTTCCCCATGAAGGGACTGGTTGTAAAGGCCGAATATATGATGAGGAAGTTTAAAGCTCCTTATAACAACGAACCTGCCATTTCACTGGGCATTGGTTATTCCGGATTATTCGGAAATTAATGGATCACAAGTTTTTTTAATAATATAAATAGTTATGAAAAAGTATTTACTCAAATGTATGTTTACGTTGGCCGTTATGCTTATGGCCATAAGTTTTACTTCTTGTAGTGATGATGATGATGACAAAAAGGATGTGGAAAACAATGATGAGGTATATGAAAATATTCTGAAGTCGTATGTTAGTACAACCGTAATACCTACTTATAAAGCATTGGCGGAAGCGGCATTGGAAATGCGTGCAGCCAATCAGGCTTTGAAAGAAGATGTTACCGACACCAATATGGAAGCAGCAGCGGCGGCATGGATAAAAGCCCGTATACAATGGGAACTTAGCGAAGCATTCCTTTTTGGTCCGGTAAGTGAAGACCACCTGAATATTGATGCACATATCGATTCGTGGCCCTTGGAACTGGAAGAAATTAAAAAGGAAATAAACCTGACGGAAGGCGAACTTACCGGCGAAAGAGCTTGGAAAGAACTGGAAGATGAAGTGATTGGCTTCCACGTTACGGAATATTTGCTGTACCGTGAAGGAAAATCGCGTCCGGCTGCCGACTTGACATCCGGTGAATTAAATTACCTGACCGCCGCTACAGATGCGCTTGTATGGGATTGCGTATTAGCTTATGTAGCCTGGGCCGGAGAAGAAAACGTATCGGCTGATATTAAAGCTGTTTATCGTGAAAATAACGACGTTGTAAGTTTCCTTGAAAATGAAAATGCAAGCATCAAAAGCTTCGGAAATAAGTTGTCGTCAGCCGATAGTTATTCATCCTGGGAAAGCGCAGTGGAAGAAATTATCGACGGTGCTATAGATATTGCCGATGAAGTAGGAGCCACCAAGATTGCAGACCCATACAGCAAAGGTCGCGTGGAAGATGTAGAATCATGGTATAGTTGGCATTCGCTCGAAGATTATACAAACAATATCTACAGTATCAGAAACGCTTATCTGGGTGGAGAAGGTACGGCAGGTACTCCTACCAGCGTATCGCTAAGTACGTTTGTAAAAGAAAATGATGCTGCTTTGGATACTGAGATCAAAGAGAAAATAGCCGATTGTATTAATAAAATCCAGGCAATTGGTGCTGGCGGTCTGTCATTCTACAAAGTGGTGGAAGCAAAGAAAAATGGTGATCCCAGCAAACAAGCGGTTGTAGATGCAGCCGTAGACGCATGTATGGCAGTGGGTGTTTCTTTTGAAAAGATAAAAGAATTATTGAAATAATAGTGTACAAAGTGAAGAGGTTTTATTTATATATAGCGATTATACCCCTGTTTTTCTTGGCGGCTTGCGACAATGAAGATGACGACGACGGTAAGATACCGGAAGAGGTAGGACAGAATGAAGAATATTATGCCGGAGGAAAGATGGGTACAGTATTTGTGTCTTCTTCAAAAGCCTATAAGCAGGCAATGCCGGCTATTGACCAGGACGCGCAGTTGTTCCAGCAATTTATGCGTGGAGAACGATTGGCGGATAAAAGTTTTGTAACAAACGAAGGAATGGGATATTCGGGACTTGGGCCTACGTATATCCGGAAGTCCTGTATTGCCTGCCATCCCAGTTATGGTGGACGTGGGCAACGTGTTGAAAAGTTTGATACAAACGATAGTAAGAATAGTTATCTGTTGATGATTTATGATCCGTCAAATCCCGGATTACCGTTAGCATCCAAGTATTTTACCGGTATGACGCAAACACGTGCGGTGGCTCCATTCAAGGCGCCGATAGATGAAAGCGGCATCAAACTGATTTGGCATGAATATACAGACGACTACGGAAATAAGTATGAAGACGGTACGCCTTACAGCGCTGGTGCGTCATACGAAGGCACGCTTATCTATCCTACGGTAGAAGTAGCCCAGAATGCAATTCTGTTCAAGGATTTCGATATGAGCAAACATGCTGCATCCATAGAAGCAACGATTGGTATTTACGGTACCGGATTACTGGATGCTATTTCGGACGAAGATTTACGTGCTCAATATGCAGAAGAGCAAGCACGCGGTTATTGTCCGGGACAAATAGGTGGTAATATTGACGAAACAGGATTCAATCCGTATTATCCGGGTGAACATCCGGGACGTTTTACATACTTATGTACACGTGCTACCTTAGATAACGGTCCCGGAGCCAATGCCTTGTGGAACATTACGAATGTAACGCGCCCGGATCGTACATCTAATTATATGACGGAAGAATATGCCAAAGTTATGTCGGAAGATACCGATGTGCAGACAGCTTTAGGACAAACGGCGGAACAGATATTTGATGATTTATGGTCGAAAACATTAAAGCCTGAAATGACGCAGGAAGATTATGACGCCTTTATGGTATGGCATCGTGGACTAGCTGTTCCGGCTGCCCGTAGTCTGGACGACGAAACGGTTCAACGCGGACGTACGCTGTTCTACGAAACAGGATGTACTGCTTGTCATCGTCCATCATGGACTACGCGTGCTAATTACAAACCTCTTCCGGCTATCTCCAATCAAAAGATATATCCGTACACGGACTTATTGCGACACGATTTAGACATGAAAGAGGCCGGACGTACGAAACTTGGCTGCCGTACAACGCCGCTTTGGGGACGTGGTTTGATGAAGGTTGTTTCAGGACATTCCGATATGCTGCACGACCTTCGTGCCCGTAATTATGAAGAAGCGATTCTCTGGCATGGCGGCGAAGCGAAACCCGTTAAGGATTCATTCCGCAAAATGACAAAAGAAGACAGAACAGCTCTTATTCGATTCCTTGAATCGATTTAATCACTTGAATTTTCCATCCGTTCAACGGATGGAAAATTCACATCCGCAGTACTGTTGATTATAGAAATTATTCTCTTTCAGTAAAATCAGACGGCGTTCACTCAGACCGTCTTTGCGCCAGTTTCTATCCCAAAAAGTAATGTTTTCAAATTGAGAAGCCGCCCAATGGCCGGCTTCAGCTATTTGTACGAGGTTTTTCCAACGTGAAGAAGCTAGTGTCGTAGTAAACCGTTCAAAACCATAATTATTGGCAAAACAAGCTGTATTCCAAAGGCGCACCTTGAAACATTTCAGACAACGATTCCCCCGCTCCGGTTCGTTTTCTAATCCTGCTATCGATTGTAACCAGTCTTCATGGTTATAGTCTCCGTCTATAATATCAATCTTCTTCGACAGAGCATAACGTGTACACTCCGCTTTGCGTATCTCGTATTCTTCTCTCGGATAAATATTCGGATTATAATAAAATAAGGTAGGATGTATATCATTAGCCAACAGCCACTCAATAATAGCCGCCGAGCAGGGAGCGCAACAAGTATGTAATACTATTTTTTCCATGATAACCACGGCAAAGATAGCCACAAATCTTCATATATCCATGCAAATCCGCCTACTCCGTGTATTCCGTGTGGCATAATGATTCGTATGTGATGAATATGTAGTTTATTTGATAAATATTTATATCTTTGCGTCACTATGTTATGAAATTTATTCTGCTATGTTCAAAAAGTCTTTAACCTTACTATTTGCTTTGTGTCTGGTTCTTTCCGGTTGCAAACAAAAAGAAGAAAAGGAAAATGTGGAGGATGCTGTGAAAAGCTTACTTCCCAAAGAATCCTTTGTACACGTAAATGGGCCTGATTTAATAACTCCCAACGGGCAAAAACTTCTGATATGTGGTACGAACTTAGGCAACTGGTTGAATCCGGAAGGATATATGTTCCGGTTTAGCCGGACCAATTCGGCAAGAGCTATCCATGACGCATTTTGTCAAATGGTTGGTCCTGACTTTGTAGATGAATTTTGGAAACAATATAAAGATAACTATATTACAAAGGCCGATATCCTGTTTCTGAAATCGACGGGTTGCAATACCATACGTCTTCCTTTTCATTATAAATTGTTTACGGATGAGGATTATTTGGGATTGACGGTTGCTCAAGACGGTTTTCAACGGGTCGATTCATTAGTTAGTTGGTGCAGGGAAGCCGGTTTATACCTGATTTTAGACATGCACGACGCGCCGGGCGGACAAACGGGCGATAATATAGACGATAGCTACGGATATCCTTGGTTGTTCGATAGCGAGGCGTCTCAAAAGAAATTTGTGGATATCTGGGTAAAGATTGCCAATTGTTATAAGAACGAACCAGTTATTTTAGGCTATGAATTGATAAATGAGCCTATTGCCCCGTACTTTAGTAATGTGGAAGAACTCAACGCTAAACTGGAACCGTTGTATAAACGGACAATCGCTGCTATACGTGAAGTAGATCCGAATCATGTGATATTGTTAGGTGGTTCACAATGGAACAGTAATTTTAAACCACTTACGCCGGATGCTTCTTTCGACGATAATATAATGTACACCTGTCACCGTTATGGAGGCGAAGCCACAGCAGAGGCCATTAAAAGCTTCATCGAGTTTCGAAACAAGGTAAACAGACCCATGTATATGGGAGAAATAGGACATAATACCGACCAATGGATGTCTGATTTTTGCGCGGCAATGAAAGAAAACAATATTGGTTGGACATTCTGGCCGTATAAGAAGATGCAAGGTTCTTCTTTTATATCGGTGCAAGACCCTGATAATTGGGCTTTAGTAACCGCATTTACCGAAGCGTCTCGTGGAACGTACAAGGAAATCCGCGATGTACGTCCGGATCAGGCTGTTATCAGGAAAGCATTATTGGATTTTATCGAAAATTGCAAATTCGAAAATTGTATCGTAAATGAAAGTTACATTGGTGCATTAGGACTAAATCCCACTTTCGCGAGATGATGAGCCAGCCTTTAGCAGAAAGGATGCGTCCGAAAACACTGGATGATTACATAGGACAAAAGCACTTGGTGGGCCAAGGAGCGGTATTGCGTAAAATGATTGATGCGGGACGGGTTCCTTCTTTTATTTTATGGGGACCTCCGGGAGTAGGGAAGACTACGCTGGCGCAGATTATATCGAATAAGCTCGAAGCTCCGTTCTATACCCTGAGCGCTATTAGTTCCGGTGTAAAAGACGTAAGGGAAGTGATAGACAAGGCGAAAAGTAACCGCTTTTTTAATACAACCTCTCCCATACTGTTTATTGACGAGATTCATCGTTTCAGTAAATCGCAACAGGATTCATTGCTGGGCGCTGTTGAAACGGGAGTCGTTACCTTAATTGGCGCTACAACGGAAAATCCGTCATTTGAAGTCATTCGCCCACTGTTGTCGCGCTGTCAGGTGTATGTACTGAAGTCGTTGGATAAAGAAGATTTATTGGAGCTTTTAAATAAGGCTATCAGTGAAGACATCTTATTGAAAGAAAAAGAGATTATTTTAACGGAAATAAACGCCATATTACGTTACTCGGGAGGAGATGCCCGTAAATTGTTGAATATTCTGGAGCTTGTAACGGGCTCCGAAGAAGGAAATAAATCCATAGAAATAACCGATGAGAAGGTAGTAGAGCGCTTACAGGAAAATCCTGCCGCTTATGATAAAGGTGGAGAGATGCATTATGATATTATATCTGCTTTTATCAAGTCGATCAGGGGAAGCGACCCCGATGCTGCTATTTATTGGTTAGCCCGTATGGTGGCCGGTGGCGAAGACCCTGAGTTTATTGCCCGCCGATTGGTTATTTCAGCGGCTGAAGACATCGGATTGGCAAATCCGAATGCTTTATTACTGGCGAATGCCTGTTTTGACGCCTTAAAGAAAATTGGGTGGCCCGAAGGACGGATTATTCTGGCAGAAACAACTGTTTATTTAGCCACCTGTCCGAAAAGTAATTCGGCTTATATGGCTATTGACAGTGCTTTAGAATTGGTAAACAGAACAGGTAATCTGCCCGTACCATTGCATTTAAGGAATGCTCCGACTAAATTGATGAAAGAACTCGATTACGGAAAAGAGTATAAATACGCTCATAGTTATGAAAACAATTTTGTAAAACAAGATTTTCTGCCGTCCGAGCTTCTGAGCGAAAGAATATGGATAGGCCAACCCAATCCGGCAGAGCAGAAGCTTATCGATCACATGAAGCGTTTATGGGTAGACAGATATTAGATATTAAATAGTAGAATATTATATATTAACTTATTAAAAGATATAGGTATGAAGAAGCATAATTTTTCTGCAGGACCTTCTATTTTAAGCGAGTTTACGATAAAAAACACCGCTGCCGCAGTAGAGAATTTCGCAGGTATGGGATTATCAATCCTTGAAATATCTCACCGAAGTAAAGAATTTGTTGCCGTATCCGACGAAGCCCGTGCTATGATAAAGACATTGTTGGATGTACCCTCTGGCTATGAAGTTGTATTTTTAGGAGGGGGAGCCAGCCTTCAGTTCTGTATGGTTCCTTATAATTTGTTAGCGAAAAAAGCCGCTTATCTGGATACAGGTACCTGGGCCTCAAATGCCATTAAAGAAGCGAAATTATTTGGCGAAGTAGACGTCGTTGCCTCTTCCAAAGAAGCGAATTACACGTATATACCTAAAGGGTATACGATACCGGAAGACGTAGATTATTTCCATTTCACATCCAACAATACGATCTACGGTACGGAAATACGGTATGATCCTGTCGTAAAGGTACGTATGGCTTGCGATATGTCGTCGGATATATTTTCACGTCCGGTAGACGTCTCTAAATATGATATAATCTATGCCGGCGCACAAAAGAATTTAGCTCCGGCAGGCGTAACGCTGATCATTGTGCGTGAAGAAGCTTTAGGACATGTAGAACGTGCTATTCCTACCATGCTCGACTATCGGACACATATTAAAAAAGAATCTATGTTCAATACCCCGCCCGTACTTCCGATCTATTCCGCTCTGCAAACCTTGAAATGGTATAAAGAGCAAGGTGGTGTGGAAGCAATAGAAAAGATGAACCTGGACAAGGCGGCTATCTTATATGATGAAATAGACCGCAACAAGCTGTTCAGAGGAACAGTAGCTATTGAAGACCGTTCTATTATGAACGTTTGCTTCATTATGAATGATGAATACAAAGAACTGGAAGCTGATTTTGCCTCTTTTGCCGCTGCAGCCGGAATGGTAGGTATAAAAGGTCATCGTTCGGTAGGTGGATTCCGTGCTTCCTTATATAATGCGATGCCGAAAAGTAGTGTAGAGGCGTTGATTACCTGCATGAAAGAATTTGAAAAACAGCATTGATATGGCAAAGATATTGGTAGCAACAGATAAACCTTTCGCAGCGATAGCTGTGAAAGGCATCCGCGAAGTGGCAGAAAGCGCCGGCATGGAGCTTGTATTATTGGAAAAATATACAGAGAAGTCTCAATTGCTGGATGCGGTAAAAGACGTTGACGCGATTATTATTCGCAGTGATATCATTGATAAAGAAGTATTGGACGCCGCTAAACAGGTAAAAATAGTTGTTCGTGCAGGTGCAGGATACGATAACGTAGACCTGGATGCTACAACGGCCAACGGGATAGTAGTGATGAACACACCAGGGCAAAACTCCAATGCCGTAGCCGAATTGGTATTTGGTATGTTGGTATATGGCGCCCGCAGTTTCTTTAACGGCGCATCGGGTTGGGAACTGAAAGGTAAGAAACTGGGTATTCTGGCATACGGCAATGTAGGACGTAATGTAGCTCGTATTGCCAAAGGCTTCGATATGGATTTATATGCGTACGATGCCTATACGCCGGCGGCTGCAATTGAAAAGGATGGTGTGAAACCAGTTGCTTCCACAAAAGAACTATTTGAAACCTGCCAGATTGTATCGCTTCATATTCCGGCAACAGCCGAAACAAAGGGTTCAATCAATTTTGAACTGATGAACTCCATGCCGAAAAACGCAATCGTGATCAATACGGCGCGTAAAGAAGTAATAGATGAAGCCGGATTAACCAAAATGTTTGAAGAACGTCCCGACTTTAAATACATAAGCGATATTAAACCGGCAATCGACGCCGAATTTGCTGCTAAGTATGCCGACCGCTATTTCTCCACTCCCAAGAAAATGGGCGCACAAACAGCCGAAGCAAACATCAACGCCGGCATCGCCGCCGCCAGACAAATCGTAGATTTTATTCAAAACGGAAACGAACAGTTCCGTGTCAATTAATTAACAGCCAATATGAAAATAAAACCTTTCAAAGGATTACGCCCGCCAAAGAATCTGGTTGAACAAGTAGCTTCACGTCCTTATGACGTATTAAATTCGGAAGAGGCGAGGGGAGAAGCCGGTGATAATGAGAAATCGCTTTATCACATTATCAAACCGGAGATAGATTTTCCGGTCGGAATTGACGAACATAATCCGAAAGTATATGAAAAAGCAGCCGAGAATTTCCAAAAGTTCCAGGATAAAGGTTGGTTAGTACCAGACAACAAAGAATCTTATTATGTCTATGCCCAAACCATGAATGGCCGTACACAATACGGTTTGGTGGTTTGTGCTTACGTAGATGATTATATGACGGGCAAAATCAAAAAGCATGAACTTACCCGTCGCGATAAGGAAGAAGACCGGATGAAGCATGTACGTATAAATAATGCAAACATTGAACCTGTATTCTTTGCCTACCCCGATAATCCGGAATTAGACGCTATGGTAAAGAAATATACGGAAAAAATGCCGGAATACGATTTTGTAGCCGAGCTGGATGGTTTCGGACATACTTTCTGGTTGATTGACGATGATAAGGATATTTTCCGTATCACAGAAATTTTCTCTCAAATACCGGCCTTATATATTGCCGACGGACATCATCGTTCGGCTGCCGCAGCACTGGTAGGAGCAGAAAAAGCCAAACAAAATCCGAACCATAAAGGCGATGAAGAATACAATTACTTCATGGCTGTTTGCTTTCCGGCCAATCAATTAACAATTATTGATTACAACCGGGTGGTAAAGGATTTGAACGGTCTGTCTGAAACTGAATTTCTGGATAAGCTCACGAAACACTTTATCGTAGAAGAAAAAGGAACAGACATCTATAAACCGGACGCTCTGCATAACTTCTCGCTTTATTTGAACGGTAAATGGTATTCGCTAACTGCTAAACCGGGAACCTACAACGATAACGACCCGATTGGCGTACTGGATGTGACCATTTCTTCCAACCTGATACTAAACGAAATATTGGGAATTAAAGATTTACGCTCGGATAAACGCATTGACTTTGTGGGCGGTATCCGCGGGCTGGGAGAGCTGAAGCGTCGGGTAGACAGTGACGAAATGAAGGTAGCTTTGGCGTTATATCCCGTATCTATGAAGCAATTGATAGATATCGCCGATACCGGAAACATCATGCCTCCGAAAACAACCTGGTTTGAGCCTAAATTACGTTCGGGTTTGGTAATCCATAAACTGAGTTGATGAAAATAAAAAATATCGTATTTGACTTAGGAGGGGTACTTATTGACTTAGATGGTAAGGAGTCCATTCGCCGGTTTAAAGAGATAGGAATTGCTGATGCCGGCGAATGGCTCGACCCTTATGAACAAAAAGGCATTTTTCTTGAATTGGAAAATGGGAAAGCCGATGTAGCTACATTCTGTAATCAACTCTGTACATATGCCAGAAGAGAGTTGTCTTTGGAAGAAATAACATGGGCCTGGTTAGGTTTTATTGTGAATGTTCCACAATATAAATTGGATTATTTGCTGAAATTACGCGAAAAATATAAGGTTTACCTGCTAAGCAACACCAATCCGATTATCCAGGAACAATGGGCACGTACAAACAAATTTTCAGAAGCCTGCCGCCCGATAAATGATTATTTCGATAAAATGTACACCTCGTATGAAATCGGCATTACGAAACCCAACAGGGGAATTTTTGAATACATGCTCAAAGACAGCGGAATGAACCCCTCGGAAACCTTATTTATCGACGACGGCGCCAGGAACATAGAAGTAGGAATCTCCTTCGGCATGCAAACCTATCAGCCTCAGAACGGAGAAGACTGGAGAGAAGCCATTAATGATATAATTACACAATCCCAAAGAAGAGTAGGTACAGAATAACATTGTACACGTTTTTATTTGTATATAGTTGATAATCAATACGCCTTGTCCACGCTTTATTTGGAGGAATAGCGCTATGTGTAAATTTTATTACTTTATTTTTGCCCAAAAATGCAGCTTTTTCGGCTGTACATACATCATTCTCACATAAACTAATATTAAAATATACGATATGAAAAAAGAATTTATGACCATCATTGCTTTGATTTTCTGCTTATTTGCATGTGGTGATGATAAGGACTCGCAAAAACCTGATGAAATCAAAGAAGAAGCATTTTTTAAAACAGAAAAAACTTTTAAATTAACTTCCCATTGTGGAACATTAGAGTATCAAAAAAGGCTTGGTAAAGATTTTGAAAACGGTTTCAATGCGTTAAAAGAAACGTTTACTTTTGAAAAAGATATGCCGGTTCAATTTGACACTTTATTTGTTGATTTTAAACATGATGAAAGAATTTTTATTGGTATAGCCCACAGAGATGAAAGAGGAGTATCTCTTGTTTCTACAGGGAAGATCATTGATTCAAAAGGAAATTTATTCATCTGGTTTCATTGTGACGATTAATAAAGTAATTTACAGAGTATATTCTCTCTTATCAATAATTAAAATATGAATAAGTATGTATTGGTTTTATTGCTTTTGTCTTCTATCATATCATCTTGTTCGGATGACAATGATAACTCAGGCGAAAAGGCCTTATCTGCGGAAGTCTACGTTATAGGGAGTCATCCTTGTGGAGAAACCTTTTTAGAAAGAGACTCTATTGTATCGGATTTCTATTATCTGGTAACTTCCAATCTGAAAGACACACTTGTTTCCGGTCAATTTCCGGAGGGGATATTTCATATTCCAACAGATTATTTTAGAACAAAAAAAGATGCGGTTGCTTTCTCTGATGAATGTGCAAACACGTATAAATTAAAAATTACGTATAACTATGTAACAGAAGAGAATAAAACAGTTTTGTTTTGCCCTGCTGTTATAAATTTAGCAACTGATTTTAATAACAATTACCCGGAGATTATAATTGAATCGGCATTTTAAAACAGAAAAGGTTTTAAAATTAACGCCCTATGATTTAGCTTCAAAAATTTCATGCCTATCTTTTTTCAAAAAGGTAGGCATCTCTTGAAAAAAGGCTTATCAGATCAATCGTAAAAGATGTATCTATTAGACACTATTGTCATAACCAGGCTCACTTTTTACAAAACAAAGATTTATCTTTGTTTTGTAAAAAAAGAACAGACGATGAAATCATTAAAGGATCTTATTATACTCTTGATATTGCTAAATGGATGCTCTTTTAATACGTCTATTTATCGTCAAATAGAAGAAGCTGAAAAGAATGTAAACAGTTCTCCCAAAACGGCTGCAAGTATTATCGATTCATTGAACGTTGATTATAACCAATTAAATAAAGAATGGCAGTCGAGGTTGGTATTATTAAAATGCAGCATTGCTTATAAGACGAAGGCTGAGTATCCGTTGCTGAACGAGATAATGAATACAAAAGAATGGTTTGAAAAAAAAGGCCTGCTTACTAAAGCGGTACAGACAAGTTTATTCCTAGCTATTTGTCTGGAAAATGAAAATAATGATGAAGCGGCCCATAGAGAATACATAGATGCGCTTATTAAAGCAGAACAAAACAACGATTTTAATGAAGCTGGTTATCTGTCTAGTCATTTAGGCGATTTTTATAATTCGGAGAATGACCCGAATGCCGCACTGCAAAAATATGATCAGGCGTCCCGCTATTTTCTTTTAGCGGATAATAAACGTAGTCTTGGCTATGCTTTACGAGATATAGGCCGTACCTATTGTATGATTGATTCGGTTGGCAGGGCGTTCGAATATATGCAAAGGGCCGACTTCGTTGCGGATTGTATTAGTGATAAAAGATTAAAATCTTCCGTCCGGAATGGATTGGGAAACATCGCTTTGCGTGAAGGAAACTATGAGAATGCCATAATGTATCTTGAAGATGCCGTACGAATTGATTCAACCGGTTATATACCTGATATGTTAGCTATTAGTAATATTCATATTACAAGCGGCGAATACGGTAAAGCTAAATTATTGCTGGATACGTTGCTCACCGATGAATTGCCTGAAGAATATAAGAAGGGTATCTATTATAATTATTACCTGATCAATACATTGGAAAACAATAGTGAAGAAGCCTTACGCTACTTTGAAGATTTTTTTGATCTTTTTGAAAAAGAGTTGAATTCGCGGGCGGATGCAAACTATATTGAGATTGAAAAAAAGTACAATCATTACTTTATGGTTTCGGAGATACAGGAATTAACAATAAAAAACCAACAGTTTCTGATAGTTATGATTATACTGATACTGATAGTCCTTTTTACGATTGCGGTTTTTCAGTACATACACTTTAAAAACAGGAAAAAAATATTCTTTCAGGAAGAACAATTGAAAGATACCCGTATCACAATAGTAAATCTATCCTATGAGTTGGAAAAAAAGAACAATGACTTAAGCAGGGCCATAGGGGAAGAATATCAAAAAAAAGAAGATGAAATAAAGGCACTTAAGGGCAAAATAGTTGAGATTAAAACGAACTTAATTAATCATTCACCAGTAAAAAAAGACCTTTTAAAAAAGATAAATAGTAACAAGTATTTATCAAAAATAATTATTACAGACAAGTTATGGTCTAAAGTTGAAACAGAAATTGATACTTTTTCGCCAAACTTTCAGTTATATCTAAAAAGGGAATATCCCTCATTAACAGAACAAGAGATTCAATATTGCTGCCTTTGCCTCTATGGTTTTGATTCTAATCAGGAAGCAATGCTAATCGGCATCAGCCCGGAATCCATACGAAAAAGGCGGACAAGAATAAGAGAAAAAATGAATATATCACTTATTAATTCTAATCTTCATATCTATCTCATAAATCACCTGTTTTAAGTTTCTTTTGCCAGTTCCAGGCGGTGACTAATGTATCTTCAACGGTTTCTTTGGCTGTCCAACCTAATACTTTGTTGGCATGTTCCGGGTTTGCCCATACCTTTTCGATGTCGCCTTCGCGACGGTTGACGATTTTGTAAGGGACCTTTACGCCTGTGCTTTTCTCAAAGGCATTGATTAACTCCAGGACAGATACACCTCGTCCGGTACCTAAGTTGAAGATCTCAAGATTGTCTTTCGATTTATTTTCAAGCATGCGGTCCATAGCGATAACATGGGCTTTGGCTAAGTCTACCACGTTGATATAGTCGCGGATACAGGAGCCGTCAGGAGTATCGTAATCATCGCCAAAAACACTTAGTTCTTTCCGGATACCTATCGCTGTCTGGGTAACGAAGGGAACCAGGTTTTGAGGAACGCCATTGGGAAGTTCGCCTATTTCTGCGCTGGGATGTGCGCCTATCGGATTAAAATAACGAAGAATGATACTCTTGAATGGAAGTCCTGCATAGATAGCATCGCGGATAATTTCTTCATTAATCTGTTTGGTATTGCCATAAGGAGACAAGGCTGGCTTAATTGGAGCGTCTTCTGTAACCGGAAGTACATCCGGCTGGCCATAAACGGTACATGAAGATGAAAATACAATGCCTTCAATAGCATATTCGGGCATCAAGTCCAACAGGTTGAGAAGTGTAACAAGGTTGTTGCGATAATATGCCAATGGTTTATGTACCGATTCGCCGACAGCTTTACTTGCCGCAAAATGAATAATCCCTTTGATTTCTTTATTTTCTATGAGAACTTTTTGCAAACCTGGTTTATCATTGCAATCCATTTCGTAAAAAACCGGACGAATACCGGAAATTCTTTCAATTCCGTCTATCACCTCTTTAGTAGAATTGGAGAGGTTGTCAATAATAACTACTTCATAGCCGGCAGCCTGGAGTTCTACCACCGTATGCGAACCAATATATCCGGTTCCGCCTGTTACTAAAATTTTCTTTTTCATCTGTAATTTCCTTTCATACTATTTTTTATACAATGCCGGAGAAACCCATAAAGGCCATCGCTAATAGTCCGGCAGTAATAAGTGCTATTGGCGTTCCTTTCATACCCTCGGGCACACGTGTCATGGCCAGTTGCTCGCGGATACCTGCAAAGATAATCAAAGCTAAAGCAAATCCAATGGCAGTAGAGAAAGCAAATACCACTGTTTCCAATAAATTATATTCTTTTTGGATAACCAGGATTGCGACTCCTAATATACAACAGTTGGTAGTAATCAATGGAAGAAATACTCCCAATGCCTGATAGAGAGCAGGGGAGACCTTTTTCAGGATAATCTCCACCATCTGAACTAATGCGGCAATAATTAGAATAAAAGTAATAGTTTGCATAAAGCCCAGTCCGAAAGCATCCAATACATATTTTTGAACCAGGAAGGTTACAATGGTAGATATGGTAAGTACAAATGTTACGGCAGCTCCCATCCCTGCGGCTGTTTCTACCTTTTTAGATACGCCTAAAAAGGGACAAATTCCCAAAAACTGGGCTAATACAATATTATTTACAAAAACAGCGGCTATAAATATTAATATATATTCCATAATTCTGTTATTTATCAGGCTTTACGAAGTTTATTTACAATAGCAATCAGGAAACCCAAGACAATAAAAGCGCCGGGAGCCAATACAAAGATGAGCGATCCATATTCTTCCGGAATAAGGGAAAAGCCAAAGAATTTACCGGTTCCCAACAACTCACGGATAGTACCCAGTAAGGTAAGCGCCAATGTGAATCCAAGGCCCATTCCCAAACCATCAAGCGAAGAACTGATGATACCGTTCTTAGCCGCAAATGCCTCGGCACGGCCTAACACAATACAGTTTACAACAATCAACGGAATGAATAATCCGAGACTGGCATACAAGGCCGGAACGAATGCTTCCATACACATCTGAACTACCGTAACGAATGCAGCAATCACAACGATATATCCCGGTATACGCACCTGATCGGGAATGAGATTCTTCAAGGCGGAAATGGCCATATTGGAGCAAGCCAGTACAAATGCCGTAGCTAATCCCATACCCATACCATTAATGGCTGAAGAGGTGGTTCCTAACGTAGGACACATCCCTAACAATAAAACAAAGGTTGGATTTTCTTTGATGATACCGTTTGTTAATACCTTTAGTTTACTCATTACTTTCTCCTTCCTTTTTATCTGTTGAACTTGTTGCTCCGGTAGTCGAATCGGTTACCGTCCCTTTATAGGCACTGTAAGCGCGGTTAATGGCATTGAGGAATGCACGGCTGGTAATGGTTGAAGCGGTAATAGCGTCTACATCTCCGCCGTCTTTGGTTACCGACAAGTTTCCATTCGCTAATGATTTACCGATAACGCTCTGTTTGTTCTTTTCAGTTCTGAACCATTCCTGCATTTTAGAACCTAAGCCCGGTGTTTCCGCATGTTGGAGAACAGAATAATTCACTAATTTCCCTTCCGTATCAAAACCGACAATTACTTTGATTTCTCCGCTGAATCCATTTTTTGTATTGCTTTCTACGGCTACTCCGACTTGTTTTCCGTCTTTTACAGCCGGATAGATCAGTAACGAATCACCGTCTGAAGTGACGGCTTTATAAGCATCCTGAACCGGATTATTGTCGAAGGCGGGAGTTACTTCCTTAATGGCAGCTTCCAGAGCGGCTGCTTTAGCCAATGCAATGGGTTCGGAGGTGTACATATTTACTCCGGCTAAAATAACTCCTGCCGACATACATATAATCGTAAGCGAAAGGAGCATATTGGGTAATGTTGATTTTAATTTTTCCATACTTATTTTCCTCCGAAGTGTTTAGGTTTGATATAGTTATTTATAAGCGGAGTAAATGCGTTCATAATTAAAATAGCAAAGGAAACGCCCTCCGGATACGAACCAAACAAACGTATGACTGTCGTTAATATACCGATACCAACTCCGTACACAAGCATTCCCGTTTTACTCATGGGAGACGTTGTATAATCGGTTGCCATAAAGATTGCTCCCAACAATAATCCTCCAGACAAAAGATGTACGAACGGATTAGCGTACGAATAAGGATCCACACCATACATAATACCGGTAAAGATAGCTACAGTACCTATAATAGCTACGGGGATATGCCAGGTAATTATTTTGCGAACTAACATATAAACCAATCCCATCAAAAGGGCTATAGCACCTACTTCGCCCAGGCTTCCTCCCATATTACCTACTAACATATCTGTATAAGAAGGCAAATTAGTAACACCTTCGTTGATCAAAGATAAAACAGTTGCCCCGGTCTGTCCATCTGTATAATGCATAGACATTGGTTCTGGAACCGGCCAGGTAGTCATTTGCGCCGGAAAAGATATTAATAGAAAGACACGACCAACTAAAGCCGGATTAAAAATATTTTTCCCCAGTCCTCCAAAAGCCATTTTCCCGATTCCGATAGCGGCAAAAGCTCCGATAATAACAATCCAGACAGGAAGATTAGACGGTAAATTAAACGCTAAAAGTATGCCCGTAAGGATAGCCGACCCATCCCGTATGGTTGGTTCTTTCTTCAGCAAAAACTTCTGGATAAGATATTCAATCATAACACAAGAAGTAACCGATACCGCTGTAACAATCAACGCTCCCAGCCCGAAGTAATAAAGGGATACCAAAACGGCAGGAATTAAGGCGATCAATACGCCGTACATATTCTTCTGTATGCTGTCGCCACCATGTATATGGGGAGAAGGAGATATAATCAGTTTGTTTTCCATATAAGCTTCTGTTTATGACTTTCTGGCACGGATAATGCCCATTACTTTTCCTTTACCTAAACGAATATAATCCAGTAAGACCCGATTAGCCGGACAGGTATAGCTGCATGAACCACATTCGATACAGTCTACAATATAATTCTTTTCAGCCAGTTCCCAATCCTGAAAATCAGTAGCATCCATTAATAAGGTAGGATTTAATCCCATCGGGCAAACATTTACACATTTGGCGCAACGGATACAGTCATTCATGGGCCTGCGTACCGCTTCCTCATGAGAAAGAATTAATATACCCGAGCTACCTTTGGCTACCGGAACATCGGCGCTTATCAACGCTTTTCCCATCATAGGACCGCCACCGATAATCTTGCCGGTATTTTCCGGTAATCCACCTGCTACACTGATTAAGTTATGAATGGGCGTACCCAAACGAACTAATAAATTGGAAGGATTGGAAAGGCTTTTCCCTGTAACCGTTACTACCCGTTCGATAAGCGGTTTGTTCTTCTGTACGGCTTCATATACAGCAAACGCTGTTCCTACGTTCTGCACCACAGCACCAACGGAAATGGGTAAAGCGCCGCTCTTCACCTGTCGGCGTACCACGGCATCAATCAATTGTTTTTCGCCTCCTTGAGGATATCTTGATTTCAACGGTACAACTTCCATACCGATGTATCCTTTTACAAGGTTGGTAAAATGGGCTATTGCGTCTGGTTTATTATGTTCGATACCAATAACAGCTCTCATTACATTAATGGCTTTCATCAAGATAGAAATACCAACGACTATTTCTTCTCCTTTTTCCATCATTAACGAATGGTCTGAAGTAAGATACGGTTCACATTCAGCAGCATTAATAATCAGTAGTTCAGCCTTATTACCCGGAGGCGGCGTTAGTTTTACTTGTGTAGGAAAGGTAGCTCCTCCCATACCCACGATACCGGCTTCCGTGATTTTGTCTATAATCTCTTTCGACGACAGGTTACATTCTTTTATCAATTTCCCGCTGCGGTCTATGGATTCTTCCCACTCATCACCTTCAACGTCTATAAATACCGCAGGGCGTTTATAACCGCTTGCGTCGAGCGCATTGTCTATTTTAGTTATTTTTCCCGAAACAGACGAATGGATGTTGGCCGATACAAAACCACCGGCTTTGCCTATTAGTGTTCCGGCTTTTACCATGTCGCCTTTCTTTACTACTGCTTGCGCAGGCGCTCCGATATGTTGTGCCAATGGTATGATTACCTGTTCGGGGATATCCAACAGGCTTATTTTCTTTCCGGAAGACAGTTTGCTTTCAGGTGGATGTATACCTCCGATTCTAAATGTCCTTAGCATACTTCAGATTATATTATTAATTGGTTTCTTGTTTATTCGTACTATCTTCTGTTACTTTTTCCTTG
>JAISDJ010000099.1 GCA_031264865.1 Tannerellaceae bacterium
ATAAAGAAATACCATGATAACAAGGGAAGAAGCGTGGGCGTTGCTCACAAAGTATAATCAGGAGGGCTTTCATTTGCGGCATGCGCAGGTGGTGGAAGGGGTGATGCGTTATTTCGCACGGTCGTTGGGTTACGGGGAGGAAGCTGATTTCTGGGCGATTGTCGGGTTGCTGCATGACCTCGATTTCGAGATGTATCCCCAGGAACACTGTATTCGCCAGCAGCAAATCATGCGGGAAAACGGTTTGGACGAACGGTTGATACGCGCAACGGCCAGCCATGGCTACGGTATAACGGTAGACATTGAACCTCTCCACGAAATGGAAAAAGTCCTATATGCCGTTGATGAATTGACGGGGTTGATTGGTGCAGTCGCCATCATGCGCCCGTCTAAAAGTGTAATGGACCTGGAAACCTCGTCGGTACGGAAAAAGTATAAATCGGCCAATTTCGCAGCGGGTTGTTCACGAGAAGTGATAGAACGTGGCGCTGCTATGTTAGGATGGGATTTGGATACATTGATAAGTAAAACCATCCTAGCCATGCGTTCACTGGAAGGTTGATATTAAAATGATAAAAAAAGAAGCTGTCCCATATATGGAATAGCTTCTTTTTCTTTTGAAAGCAAACGGTTTTATTTCCTTTACTTAACAAGATCTGACAATTCAGCGCCTGCTTTAAATTTAACGGCTTTGCGTGCAGGAATGTCAATTGGTTGTTTTGTCTTTGGGTTAACGCCTTTACGTGCAGATTTTTCAGCAACTGAAAAAGATCCGAAACCTAAAAGGGCTACTTTACCGCCTTTTTTCAATTCTGCAGAAACAGTATCAACAAACGCTTCTACCGCTTTTTTTGCATCAGCTTTGCTTAAGCCGGATTTTTCAGCTACAGCACTAATAAATTCAGTTTTGTTCATGATGGTTTTAAAATTATTTATTACACAAATCTTATAATAGCCTCAAGTTGGCTTCAAATGTACTTTTATTTTAATATACTACAAAGAAAAAGAAGTTTTTTTTATCGTTTTTCTATGTTTTATTACCGACAACGCCGAAAATACCAAATTATATATACCTTTGCCCCAATAAAAAGACGATAATATGATGAATTATAATAATTCAGGTTTCCTTAATTCCATACCTGTAGTAACTAAAAACCTGATAATAATTAATGTAATTTTTTGGATAGCGAGTATCGTTTTACCCAAGATCAACATTGATTTAGTAGATTTCCTTGCTTTATATTATCCGGGCGCTAAAAACTTTAATCCGATTCAATTTGTATCCTATATGTTCATGCACGATACGCATTCTATTGCACATTTATTCTTCAATATGTTTGCAGTGTATATGTTTGGGCGAGTGCTTGAACAAGTTTGGGGAGCGAAACGTTTTCTTATTTACTATATGATAACGGGTGTTGGAGCCGGATTAATTAATGTATTGGTAGCGTTTGTGCGAATCAAATCTGTTGAAAAAGGTTTGTCGCCCGACATAATAGACCAGGTTTATCGTGAAGGTTGGCAAGTCTTCAGCGAAGGGATGAACTACACAGGTTTGGCCGGACAGCTGAATTTACTGATAAATATACCTACGGTGGGTGCTTCGGGTGCAGTATTTGGTATATTGTTGGCGTTTGGTATATTGTTTCCCAATGTTCCTTTATATATTATGTTTATACCGGTACCGATCAAAGCCAAATACTTTGTTGTCGGATATGGTTTGATAGAACTATTCCTGGGATTTGCTGATTTCGGAGGAGATAATGTCGCTCATTTCGCCCATTTAGGAGGTATGCTGTTTGGCTATTTTTTAATCCGTTACTGGAAAAAGAACGATGCAAAGAATGGAAAATATTTTTGGTGACTTAAAACGTACATTCCGTAGTGGAAGTATTCTTACAAAATTTATATATATAAATGTAGGGGTATTTGTTGTTGTTCGTCTTGCGGCAGTAGTTTTTATTCTTTTCAACATACAGTCTTTTTCTTTCCTGCACTATCTGCAGATGCCTTCGTCTCCTATTCAACTATTATACAAACCCTGGACAATAATTACTTATATGTTTACCCAGTATGATTTTCTGCATATTTTATTTAATATGTTGTGGTTGTATTGGTTTGGAAGAATCTTTCTTCAATTTTTCACTCCGCGCCAGTTAGGAGGCATTTATATTTTGGGTGGAATAGCAGGGGCGATCTTGTTCATGGTAGCTTATAATGTATTTCCTTATTTTCGGACAGTAGCTTTGGACAGTGCATTGATTGGATCTTCAGCATCGGTTATGGCTATTGTGTTTGCGGTTTCTTTTTATAAGAAAGAGTACGAAATAGGTTTATTGTTTATCGGAAGAATTAAATTAATATATCTTGCACTGGGTACATTCGTGTTAGATTTCTTGGCAATCACTTCTACGAATGCAGGAGGACACATCGCCCATTTGGGAGGAGCTCTCTTTGGTATTTGGTTTGCCTCAAGGATAAAAGCGGGAAAAGATCTTACAGCTCCTATGAACCGTTTGATAGACAAGATAGTTAATATAGGAAAGCGGAAACCAATTCTGCATGTTTCATATAAACGGACTGAAACGGATTATGATTATAATGCCCGTAAACATAAGGAACATACGGAATTGGACACTATTTTAGATAAATTGAAACATTCTGGCTATGAAAGTCTTTCAGCCGAAGAAAAAAAACGATTATTTGATGCCAGTAAGAAGTAGTAGATTGGCATGAGAGGGGAAATTTTAAAAAATATAATTAAATACATCTTTGTAATAGCCAATGTGCTAACAGCATTGTTGTTTATTGCTTCTGCTTTTTCAGATCGCGTTCCTCCTGAAAAAAGCTTGTTCTTTTCTTATCTGGGATTGATTTTTCCTTTTATCTGTTTGCTGAATGTTTTTTTTATTATTTACTGGTTACTCTTTCGTAGCCGGAAGTATACCTTGATAGGAATCATTACCTTTATTCTATGTTGGCAATCTGTATGTAGTTACTTTCCGTTACATTTTAAAAACGAACCCACTCTCGATGAAAACATAATCAAAGTGCTTACATACAATGTAATGGGATTTGCATATAAAGATCATACCGAGAAATCCCCTAATGAAATCATCAAATATATTGCCGAATCAAATGCCGACATTGTCTGTATGCAGGAATATTATTTCCACAAATCAAGAAAAGGGCTTAATATCACAAAGTTGAATAAAGCATTGAGTATGTATCCGTACAGGTCTGTTGTTTTGGTGAATAAAAGTAATTGGGGATTGGCTGTTTATTCAAAATATCCCATATCAAATTCACGGCGGATTGACTACAAAAGTAAAAACAATGGTTCTTCTATTCACGAAATAGATATCAATGGAAAAAAACTCACTTTGATTAATAATCACCTGGAATCGTTTAAACTCACCATGGAAGATAAGACCCGCTATTCGGATTTTATAAAAGGAGTAGGCGCTGAAACATTTGACATTTTAAAAGGAACGATACAGCAAAAATTGGGCCCGGCTTATCTGATACGCGCCAAACAAGCAAGAGCGATAGCCAAAGAGATACAAAATACGAAGAGTGATTATCTGCTGGTGTGTGGCGATTTCAATGATACCCCTATTTCTTACGCACACCGTACGATTCAGGGGACGTTATTAGATGCTTTTGCCGAATCGGGTAGGGGATTGGGCGTAACCTACAACCAAAACTTTTTTTGGTTCAGGATAGACAATATACTACATTCATCCAATATGCAGGCTATCAAGTGTCAGGTAGGCAAAGTAAAATACTCCGACCATTATCCTCTTTGGTGCTATTTTAAGTTAACCGAATAGCCTCGAGCAGTACATCTCCTTATTTCTCGGATGGATTCTGATTATTTTGATGTGGTTGCCTTAGTTTATTCATACAATTACTCTTTGGCAAAGAAAAAAACTCTATATTTGCACCTTGTGAAAAAACATATATTAATATAATACAATAATATAAATAAGATTCAAATGCAAAACAAAGGATTTGTGAAGGTCTTTGCGGTGTTACTTACGCTTGTATGCTTGTTCTATTTGTCATTTTCATTTGTGACAAATCACTACAACAACAAAGCCGCTGAGTATGCGGGTGGAGATCCTGTGAAAGAGAGTTTATATTTAGACTCGCTGAATACCCAGAAAGTATGGCTGGGTTATACCCTGAAACAATGCCGTGAAATGGAAGTGACATTAGGCCTCGACCTAAAGGGCGGTATGAACGTTGTTCTTGAATTGAACGTACCTGATGTGATTCGTTCATTATCCAACAACAATCAGGATGAGAATTTTAACAAGGCATTGGATTTGGCTTATGCCCGCCAGGCAACCAGCAACAAAGATTATATCGATCTGTTTGCCGAAGAATACAGAAAACTGGATGATGGAGCCCGTCTTTCGGCCTTATTCAGTACATTTGAATTAAAAGATAAAATTACACCTCAAAGCTCGGATGCTCAGGTAATATCAGTACTAAAAAGTGAATTGACAAGTGCCATAGATAATTCTTTTAACGTATTACGTACGCGTATCGACCGTTTTGGGGTAGTTTCTCCTAATATTCAACGCTTGGAAACAGCCGGACGTATCCTTATTGAATTGCCGGGCGTGAAGGAACGCGAACGTGTTCGTAAATTGCTTCAGGGAAGCGCAAACCTCGAGTTCTGGGAAACGTACGAATTATCTGAAATATATCAACAATTAATACAGGCGGATAACGTTTTGGCAACGATGCTTGCTGAAAGCTCATCCAATCAGGAAGAACAGGTTGAATCAACGGAATCAACAGAATCTGTGGATCAGTTATTGGATACACTTCAGTCGACAGAAAACACCAATACCAATGAGGCAGACTCTTTATTGTCTCAAATCGCTACTGACCCACAGGCGCAGACGGCTCAGACAATGGAAGAGTATGCAAAACAACATCCGCTGTTTGCCATCTTACAACTGAATACGTATAATGGACAATTGTCTCGAGGTTCAATTGTTGGTTTTGCCCAGGCAAAAGACAGAGCTAAAATAGACGAATATCTTGCCATGCGTCAGGTGAAAGACGTATTGCCACGTAACTTGTCGTTGAAATGGGGTGTTAAGGCAATGGATGAAAAAGAACAATTCTTTTATCTGTATGCCATTAAAATAACCAATCGCGATGGAACGCCTGCTTTAGGAGGTGATGTTGTGACGGATGCAGTAGCAGACTTTGCTCAAACACCCGGACGAAATGAACAGGAAGTTTCAATGACGATGAACGCCGAAGGGGCAAAAGCTTGGGCTCGTCTGACAAAAGAGAATATAAACAGAAGTATTGCCATTATACTGGATGATTTGGTTTATTCGGCTCCTACGGTTCAAAATGAAATTACAGGTGGTCGTTCCAATATTACAGGACACTTTACACCGGAAGAGGCAAAAGACTTAGCAAATGTATTGAAGTCTGGTAAGATGGCCGCTTCTATTAATATTGTGCATGAAGACGTAGTAGGGCCTTCGTTAGGACAAGAAGCGATCAATGCTGGCGTTATCTCGTTTATATTAGCGTTAGTGATGTTGATGATCTATATGTGTGCTATGTATGGAATTATTCCGGGTATGATAGCAAACGGGGCATTGATTTTAAATATCTTCTTCACGATGGGCGTGCTTGCTTCTTTCCAAGCTGTACTTACGTTGCCGGGTATTGCCGGTATGGTATTGACGCTGGGTATGGCGGTAGATGCCAACGTGTTGATTTATGAACGTACGAAAGAAGAACTTCGTGCAGGGAAAGGATTGGCTAAGGCAAGAGCAGCTGGATACAGCAATGCTTTTTCTGCTATCTTTGATGCGAACCTGACGTCTATTATTACAGGTGTCGTATTATTCTATTTTGGTACCGGCCCGATTCGCGGGTTTGCTACTACATTAATTATCGGTTTGTTTGCATCATTCCTTACAGCCGTGTTCCTGACTCGTATCGTTTATGAGGCATTACTTGCCAAAGATAAAATCAAGAACCTGCCGTTCACCACTTCTTTAAGCAAAAATCTGTTGACCAATCCGAAAATAAACTTCTTAGGTATACGTAGGATAGGCTATCTTATTCCTTTGGTGATTATCGCATTGGGTGGAATATCAATGGCTACCATAGGGCTGAATAATGGTATCGACTTCACCGGCGGACGTAACTATATTGTACGTTTCGACCAACAAGTAAATACGGAAGAAGTACGTGATATGCTGGATGAACAATTAGACGGAGCTGTAAGTGTGATTACAATCGGTACACAGGACCAAGTACGTATTTCTACCAACTATAAGATTACAGATAATGACCCTTCTGTAGACCAAGATATAGAATCTAAATTATACGAAGGCTTAAAACCCTTACTGGCTCAGGGTACTACAATGGAGCAGTTTACGGAAAATTATATCCAAAGCTCGCAAAAGGTAGGGCCGAGCATGGCTGACGATATAAAGAATGCGGCTATTCTGGCGGTGATATTTGCTATGATTTGTATGGCTCTTTATATTTTGATCCGATTCAGAGATGTTGCGTTTTCTATAGGTACATTTGCTTCGGTAGCGGTGACTACTTTGTGTATCATAGCCTTTTATTCGATGCTTTGGAAAATATTGCCGTTCTCCATGGAGGTTGACCAAACATTTATTGCGGCTATCCTAACAGTTATCGGTTATTCTATTAATGATACAGTGGTAGTATTCGACCGTATCCGTGAAACAATAGGCCTTTATCCGAAACGTGACCGTTATCAGGTAATTAATGATGCATTGAACTCTACTTTGTCGCGTACATTTAATACTACGTTATCTACCTTAGTAGTTGTACTTTGTATTTTCATCTTGGGTGGTAGTACAATTCGTAGCTTTACATTCGCTATCTTGCTGGGTATTATAATAGGAACATACTCAACCTTGTTCATAGCAACTCCAATAGCGTATGAAATACAAAAGAGAAAGCTGGCAAAAAAAGGTATAGCAGTGTCTGAAACGGCATAAAATAAAGCTAAAAAAACAGTATATAGTTAGAAAAGCTGTCCAATTTGTTGGGCAGCTTTTTGTTTTTTTATCAATATGCTAATAAACATACCTGAATGATTGGTCGTTTTTGTGTGAATAGCTAAATTGCATTCGTTTTCCAACTGAAGTTGCTTACAGTTTGTAAACAGTATTAACACATTCAGATATGAAGATAGGCCTTAGTAATCAATTGCCGGATGATCCTTTTTTTATACCTGGTATACGTCGAGCTCCCGGGCGCGGATATTCTTTGACGTCCGAACAAACAGTTGTAGCCCTGAAAAATGCTTTACGTTATATCCCGGAAGAATTACATGAATCATTAGCTTTCGAATTTATGGAGGAGTTGGTTACTTACGGACGTATTTACGGATACCGTTATCGTCCGGAAGGTGACTTAAAGGCAAAACCCATAAATGAATATAAAGGAAATTGTTTGGAAGGGAAAGCTTTTCAGGTGATGATTGATAATAACCTTTGTTTCGACATTGCCCTTTATCCGTATGAGTTGGTAACGTATGGCGAAACCGGGCAGGTCTGCCAAAATTGGATGCAATACCGCTTAATTAAACAATATTTGGAAGTCCTTACTCGAGAACAGACATTGGTTATAGAATCAGGCCATCCGTTAGGGTTGTTTAAGTCGAAGCCGGAAGCGCCCAGGGTGATCATTACTAATTCGATGATGGTTGGCCTGTTCGACAATCAAAAAGATTGGCATATCGCTGCTCAAATGGGAGTTGCTAATTACGGACAAATGACGGCCGGAGGTTGGATGTATATCGGTCCACAAGGCATTGTTCACGGAACATTTAATACATTATTGAATGCCGGACGGATGAAATTGTCTATCCCTCAAAATAAAGACTTGAGAGGATATCTGTTTGTTTCTTCCGGTTTGGGTGGTATGAGCGGAGCCCAACCAAAAGCAGCCGTCATTGCCGGAGCGGCTTGTATTGTTGCCGAAGTAGATAA
The DNA here is from genome assembly GCA_031264865.1 of Tannerellaceae bacterium. Lineage (GTDB taxonomy): Bacteria > Bacteroidota > Bacteroidia > Bacteroidales > Tannerellaceae > DFXE01. Next base: position 8,022 of record JAISDJ010000099.1, read on the forward strand.
GTCGCGCATCGAAACTCGATTAAACCAAGGCTGGGTGGAGTATGTAACGAATGATATGCAAACGGCTTTTAAATGGGCCAGTGAAGCGAAAAGGAAGAAAGAACCCATATCCGTAGCCTATCATGGTAATGTTGTGGATTTATTGGAATATGCTGCAGAAAATGTAATCCATATTGAGTTATTGAGCGATCAAACTTCCTGTCATGCCGTATATGAAGGTGGTTATTGTCCGGTCGGTATATCATTTGAAGAACGTACCGATTTATTGGCGCATAACAGAGCTAAATTTTGCAGGTTAGTGGATCAGGCATTAAAACGTCACTTCGAAGTGATTAAGAAGTTGGTGGGCCAAGGTACTTACTTCTTCGATTATGGTAATTGTTTTATGAAGTCTGTGTATGATGCAGGTATCAAAGAGATCTCCCGAAACGGGGTAGACGAAAAAGATGGTTTTATCTGGCCGTCTTATGTGGAAGATATCATGGGGCCCGAATTGTTTGATTACGGATATGGCCCGTTTCGTTGGGTATGCCTTAGCGGCAAGCATGAAGATTTGATAAAGACCGATCATGTTGCCATGGAATGTATTGATCCGAATCGTCGCGGGCAGGATAGAGATAATTACAATTGGATCCGTGACGCCGAGAAAAATCAATTGGTGGTAGGCACACAGGCTCGTATACTTTACCAGGACGCCGAAGGACGTATACATATAGCGCTTCGTTTTAATCAAATGGTACGCGACGGAGATGTCGGGCCTATTATGTTAGGACGCGATCACCATGATGTAAGCGGAACAGATTCTCCTTTCCGGGAAACATCCAATATATATGATGGAAGTAATGTAATGGCTGATATGGCTGTACAATGTTTTGCCGGTAATGCGGCAAGAGGGATGAGCCTTGTAGCGCTGCATAATGGCGGTGGTGTTGGCATCGGAAAAGCTGTTAATGGTGGTTTCGGTATGTTGCTCGACGGCAGTGAACGGGTAGACGAGATTCTTCGTTCGGCGATGTTATGGGACGTTATGGGTGGCGTAGCCCGTCGTTCCTGGGCCCGTAATACAAACGCGATTCGTACATCTACCGATTTTAATAAGAAATATGAGAGTAATTATCATATAACCCTCCCTTATATTCCAAAGGAAGACTTAGCGCAAAACACAGTAATGAACTATTTAAAGAACAAGAAATGAGTAACTGGACTAAAATCATGGAATGTGTCCCTAATTTCAGCGAGGGACGAGATTTGCAGAAAATAGAAAAAATAGCGGATTCTTTTCGGGCCAAAACAGGCGTAAAACTTTTGGACTATAGTAATGATCAAGACCATAACCGAATGGTTGTAACCGTTGTGGGAGAACCGGAAGCGTTAAAAGAAGCCGTATTGGATGCCATTGGTAAAGCCGTAGAGTTGATAGACCTTACAAAACATTCCGGACAGCATCCCAGAATGGGTGCAGTGGATGTAGTACCTTTTATCCCTATACGAGGCTGTACGATGGAAGAAGCTGTTACACTTTCAAAAGAAGTTGCCGAAGAAACTGCTAAACGTTACAAATTACCAGTATTTCTGTATGAAAAATCGGCTTCATCTCCTAAACGTGAAAATTTGGCAACTATTCGGAAAGGTGAGTTTGAAGGCATGGCTGAAAAAATAAAACTTTCAGAGTGGATTCCCGATTTCGGGCCGGCCGAACGTCATCCAACAGCCGGAACAGTTGCCATTGGAGCGCGTATGCCCTTAGTTGCTTATAATGTAAATCTGGGAACAAATGATTTATCTGTAGCCGATACTATTGCCAGGAAAGTACGCTTTGTAGGTGGAGGTCTCCGTTTTTGTAAAGCCATGGGTGTAGCGTTAACGGAGCGTGGTATTGTACAAGTTTCTATGAACATGACCGATTATACTCGTACAGCTTTATACAGAGCGTTTGAATTGGTACGAATAGAAGCCCGCCGGTACGGTGTATCTATAGTAGGTAGTGAGATTATTGGCTTAGTACCAATGGAAGCGTTAGTGGATACGGCTTCCTATTATTTGGGATTGGAAGATTTTTCGATGAATCAAGTATTGGAAGCCCGTATAATGGAATGAAATGAGAGCAGATAAACTACTCATACGAAATGCATCTCAGGTAGTGACTTGTTCCGGCTTTGCAGCTAAGAAAGGTAAAGCTATGTCGGATATAGGAATCATTAACGATGGGGCGGTGGCTACATTGAACGGACTAATCACGCATGTTGGCACAACCAAAGATGTTTTATCTTGCATTAATGAAGAAGAATACACGGTAATAGATGCAACAGGTAAAGCGCTACTTCCCGGTTTTGTAGACAGCCATACACATTTCGTTTTCGGTGGGTATAGGGAAGAAGAATTCTCCTGGCGTTTACGGGGTGATAGTTATATGTCGATTATGGAACGAGGTGGTGGAATTGTGAATACAATGAAAGCAACCCGCGAAAGCAGTTATGATGATTTATGGGAAAGAGGGTATGGCCACCTGGTAAAGATGATGGAAATGGGAGTCACTACCGTAGAAGGTAAAAGCGGATATGGGCTAGACTTGGAAACAGAGTTGATGCAACTTCGTGTTATGAAGGATATAGATGAAAAGCATCCGGTAGATATTGTTTCTACTTTCTTAGGCGCTCATGCTATTCCTCCTGAATATAAAGGCCGGGCGGATGAGTATATCAATTACGTTATCGAAACGGTATTACCGGCTGTGGCTAAAGAAAAGCTGGCCGGTTTTTGTGATGTGTTTTGTGAAAAAGACGTATTTTCCGTGAAACAAAGCGAGAGGTTGTTACGGGTTGCCCAAGAGCTTGGCATGAAGTTGAAATTACATGCCGATGAAATTGTTACATTTGGCGGTGCGGAATTGGCCGTTGAGCTGAATGCTATAAGCGCTGATCACCTGCTACAAGTTTCAGATGAAGGTATCCGTCAATTAGCCGATAGTAATACTGTAGCGACACTTCTTCCTTTAACGGCATTTTCACTTCGTGAATCTTATGCCAGAGGACGTAAGATGATTGACGCCGGATGTGCAGTTGCCTTAGCTACCGATTTAAATCCGGGTAGTTGTTTTTCATGCTCCATACCTCTGTTAATCGCTTTAGCATGTATTTATATGGAGCTGACGCCCGAAGAAGCTGTTACAGCATTAACGATTAATGGTGCGGCAGCTGTAGGACGAACTGATACAATCGGCAGTATTGATGTAGGAAAGAAAGCGGATATGATATTACTTCGTTATCCTTCGTATAAATTTCTCCCCTATCATATCGGAATGAATATAGTGGAAGCAACGATAAAAAATGGAAAAACATATCACTCATAACTAACGATTAACCTATATAAGTATGTTGACAGATTTAACAGTAAAAGAATTTCTCGCAAAAACAGCCGGCAATGATCCGGTTCCCGGTGGGGGAAGTATTTCAGCATTGAATGGCGCCATAGCTACTGTGCTAACCGAAATGGTAGCCAATCTGACCATTGGAAAAAAGAAATATGAAGGAGTGGAAGGACAAATGCGTTCGATAGCCATTGAAGCAGCATCTATTCGTGATCGCTTTATCTCCTACATAGACAAGGACAGTGAAGCCTATAATAAAGTTTTTTCAGCATTTAAATTACCGAAAGAAACAGAGGAGGAAAAAGCAGAAAGAAGCCGTGTCATACAAGAAGCAACCAAGGAAGCGGCATCCATTCCGATGATGGTTGCAGAGGAAATGGCTTCTGTTATGGAAACCATTATTTATGTAGCCCACAAAGGAAATCAAAATGCAGTGACGGATGCATGTGTAGCCATGATGTCGGCTCGTGCATGTGTACTTGGAGCCTTATTAAATGTCCGAATTAATTTAGCATCTATAAAAGAGGAGGCTTTTGTAGAACGAATGAAGAAAAAAGCAGATCATTTGGAAGCGGAAGCTATCCATATTGAAACCAAATTACTTGATTGGGTAAAAACGAAAATATGAGTAATAATGTATACTATGTAGGTTCGGAACCGCTTACGTTTGAAAGTATTGAAAAAATACTTACCGAGAATATGCGTCTGGAACTTACTCCCGAAGTGACCGAACGCATTCGGCGTTGCCGTGATTATTTAGATAAGAAAATAGAACAACAAGACGGTCCGTTGTATGGTATAACCACCGGTTTTGGTTCGTTGTGTAATAAAACAATCTCACCCGACGAATTGAATACCCTGCAAGAAAACCTTGTAAAAAGCCATGCTTGCAGTGTAGGGGAAGAAGTAAGCCCAGTAATCGTTCGCTTAATGATGTTGTTGAAAGCACATGCCCTTTCTTTAGGACACAGCGGGGTACAGGTTATAACCGTGCAGCGTATCCTTGATTTTTTCAATAATGATATTTTGCCGATTGTGTACGACCGAGGTTCTTTGGGCGCTTCGGGAGATTTGGCGCCGTTGGCCAATTTGTTCCTTCCGCTTATTGGAGTAGGCGATGTATATTATAAAGGAAAAAAGAGAGATGCCATCGGCGTATTGGATGAATATGCCTGGAAACCAGTAAAACTAAAAAGCAAGGAAGGCCTCGCCCTGCTGAATGGAACGCAGTTTATGAGCGCGAACGGCGTATTTGCCTTAATGCGTGCTTTTAAAATATCCAAACGGGCAGACCTGATAGCGGCTATTTCCCTTGAAGCATTCGACGGATTGTTGGATCCTTTTATGGATTGTATTCAGCAGATGCGTCCGCATAAAGGACAGATTGAAACCGGCGAAGCGTTTCGTACCTTACTTGAAGGTAGTGAACTGATAGCCCGAAAGAAAAAACATATCCAAGACCCCTATTCCTTTCGCTGTATCCCGCAGGTACATGGCGCTACGAAAGATGCGATCCGGTATGTAACGGATGTTTTGCTGACGGAAATAAATTCCGTTACGGATAATCCGACTATCTTCCCGGAAGAGGATCGGATTATATCAGGAGGTAATTTCCATGGTCAACCATTGGCTATATCGTTCGACTTTCTGGGTATCGCTTTAGCTGAATTAGGAAATATTTCAGAACGAAGAGTGGCCCAATTAATTATGGGATTGCGCGGCTTGCCGGAGTTCCTGGTAGCCAATCCCGGTTTAAATTCCGGTTTTATGATACCTCAATATGCAGCAGCCAGTATGGTGAGTCAGAATAAGATGTATTGTTATCCGGCCAGTAGCGATTCCATTGTATCCAGCAACGGACAGGAAGACCATGTAAGCATGGGAGCCAATGCGGCAATCAAACTATTCAAAATAATGGATAACTTAGACCATATCTTAGCTATTGAACTGATGAACGGAGCGCAAGGCCTCGAATTTCGTCGTCCTGACAAGACATCGCCAATATTGGAAAAGTTCCTGAAAGCTTATCGCCGGGAAGTTTCCTTTATTAAAGATGATATTGTTATGTATCCCGAAATCCATCGTACCGTAGCCTTTTTGAGGCGGTATCCTTTGGATTAACCACATTTTTATATATTATTAGGGCACTTCATTAAAATTTGTTGTTGCTTTTTTCAACCTGTCAATAGTTCCCTAACGAATTGTTTTCTTGTGGTGATGTTCTTACAAGGGATATAAAAAAGGCCTTGTGAGTCCGCATATTCCGTGTGGCATAATAGCAGATGCGTAAAAAAATGAAAAAAGTGAGTATGTTTTGTTATTTTTGTTGTCCTTAGTTATATAGAATTAGTTTATAATGCCTTAATATATTATGGAATTTAAAAATGTTAACACTACTAATGAACAGTTTTTATGGAGAAAACTAATTGATGGAGATGATGACGCATATTCCTATTTTTATAAAAAATACGTGAAAGAGCTTTTCTCTTATGGTTCGCGTTTTACCACAGATCGGGATTTAGTGAAGGATTGTATTCAGGATGTTTTTGTGCGGATTTACAAGAACCGCTCAAACCTAGGTGATGTTAATGACGTAAGGTTGTATTTATTCATTGCACTGAAAAATGTAATCTTCAATGTATTTGAAAAAGATAAGCAGTTTTACTGTATTGATACACTGGAACCTGTTTTTAATGTAGAATATTCGATTGAAGATGAAATTATTCATGATGAATTGATGCAAGAGCAACGCGAGAAGATAAAAAGAATATTAGAAGTTTTGCCCCCACGCCAAAAAGAAGCTATTTATTATCGTTATGTAAAAGGGTTAAAGATAAAACATATATGTACGATTATGAATATGAATTATCAATCCGTACAGAACTTATTACAACGCTCTATCAAGAAGTTACATTCTGTTTTCGTTGAAAAAAACCAGCCTATTTATAAACTCAAAAAGGGGCGATATTATTAATTCAAAGCTCAAACACAGTCTATGATTACAAAAGAAAATAATCTTTACGAAAAGTACAAAGGATATTCAGCGGAAGATTTGCTGTTGGATGAATATTTTATTAGTTCGGTGATAGAGCCGACAAAAGAATCAACCGCTTTTTGGAAAAAAATAGTGCATGATGGAATTGTTCATTCGGATAATTATCATTTGGCATGTTACTTGGTTGATTCTATGCAAGTTGATTCTTGTTGTATTTCTACAGAGGAAATAGATGAACTATGGGGTGATATCAAAGAAAAGAATGCTTGTTATGCTGCGATGAAAAGGAAAAAGATAATGCGGCATATCTTGTTATGGTCTCTGAGTGGCGTCGCTTCATTGTTCTTGTTTTTATATTATGGATATTCTGAAAAACCTATGGAAACGGCAGGTTTGTTAATAGAAGATGTCAAAGCACCCGAAGTGCCGGTAACGGATATTCACTTAGTGTTTTCCGATGATGAAACAATGGCCTTGGATGGACAGGATGCTGAAATTGTGTATGATAAGGAAGGCGTTGCCATTAATAATAAAAATACAAAGCTGAAGAAAAAGCAGGTTAATAAAGACGAGTCTGTCATGTACAACCAACTAATAGTGCCAAAAGGCAAGCGTTCTACGTTAGTTTTTGAAGATGGAAGTAAAATGTGGATAAACGCAGGAACAAGGGTGGTTTATCCGGTGGTTTTTGCAGAAGATAAGAGAGAAATATATATTGACGGAGAAGCTTATTTTGATATTTCACGAGAAGAGAGACGTCCGTTTATTGTGAAAACCGAGACTTTTACAATTGATGTGCTGGGTACGTCATTTAATATAATGGCTTATGAAAAAGATTTCGTTCAACACGTCGTGTTGGTTTCCGGCACAGTAAAAGTACATTCGAAAGATCAGGATGATGCCATACTGTCTCCCGATGATATGTATCTGTCGGATAACGGGTCTGCACAAATTAAAAAAGTAGATGTGTCTGATTATATTTCATGGACTAGTGGTATGTATCAGTATAAAAGTGATCGTCTGGATGTCATCATGAAACGATTATCACGCTATTATGGAAAAGAAATTATCTGTGAGCCAGACGTTGCTCATTTGAGATTTTCAGGTAAGTTGGATTTGAAAGATGATTTGAATGCTGTGTTAAGAGGGATCTCCCGTACTTCCCCTGTCTATTATCAGTTGAAAAATGATAGTTATATGATTACTAACAAATAAAAAACAGTAAGCCTATGGAGAAAAAATAAGTTGATACGTATAGAATAAAGCAGAGATTGCAATTGAATTTATTTATTCATTAAAAAATATAAAAGATGATAAAACCAAACGAAAAAAACTGTTTTATACAGAACTTTAAAAAAAACGTCAATGTTCTTAGATTGATACTATTGTTCTTGTTAATCGGAATAGGTACAACCAGTGCTAACATAACTTATTCACAATCTACTTATCTGTCTGTTAGTCTGAACAATAAAACAATCAGGGATGTTTTTGATGAAATAGAAAAAAACAGCGAATATATTTTTTTCTATTATGATGGAGCCATCGATGTAGGCAGGAAAGTTAGTCTGCATGTAAAAAACAAAACCGTAGACAAAATTCTGGATCAATTGTTTGAAACGACAGGAAATACGTATGTGATTGACGACAGGCAAATCTTTATTTCGGGAAAGGAAGAGGTTTCTGTAGCAAAAGCATCTAAAATAACAACTGTTCAACAACAAGCCAGAACCATTACCGGAAAGGTAAAAGACGAGGCTGGCGAGCCTTTGTTTTTTGTGAATGTACAGGTGAAAGGAACAAACATCGGCACTACGACGAATATCGACGGTGAGTTTACCTTGTCGGTGAATGAGTCCAACCCGGTACTGGTCTTTTCTTATCTCGGCTACAAGATTGTAGAAATGCGGCCCGGAAACCAGAATTATATTGACTTACTATTGCAACCGGACGAATTTGCGTTGGAAGATGTGGTAGTGGTAGGATATGGCATACAAAAGAAAATAAATCTCTCCGGTGCTGTTCAGGCCATTGGAGGTACGGCGTTGGAAAGCCGTCCGATTCCCAATGTCGGTTCAGGCCTTCAGGGATTGGTTCCTAACTTAAACATCACGAATGGTAATGGCCGTGCAGACGATGCGCCGGTCATCAATATTCGTGGTTTCACTTCGATCAACGACAAAAATGGCGAAGCTTTCGTTTTAGTTGATAATATGCCGGTATCACGTGAAGAATTGGCTCGGTTGAATCCGAACGACATTGATAATGTATCGGTACTGAAAGATGCATCTGCTGCGGCTATTTATGGTGCCCGTGCTGCGTTTGGTGTGGTACTTATTACAACGAAAGCTGCCAAAAGCGGTGATCTTCAGGTCAGTTTCAATGGTAATTATGCTGTCCGAAACCGAGGGATCGCTCCGGGAATAGAAACGGATGTGGCAACCGTTATGGATATGAAAGCGGCAGCTCGCTATCCATTGTCGGCTATCTTTAACGCCCAGCAGCTTGAATATGGGAGACAGATCAGCGCTGATCCGAGTCTTGGCCGGATTATTCCGAGCCCTTCTAATCCGAATGCCTGGCAATACTATGGCGAAACCGACTGGTTTAATGAAACACATAACAATACCGCGGCTTCTTATACGGCCAACCTGACTGTCTCTAAAAAAACAGATAATCTTTCGTATTATGTGTCGGGAGGATATTATCAGCAAGATGGTTTGTTGAAATATGGCAATGACATATTGAAGCGTTATAATTTTCGCTCAAAAGCCGATATTAAACTGACTGACTGGTGGAAGCTGGGCGCCAATATGGCCTATACGCATGTTAATTATGATTCTCCTACCTTTCTTGATGGTTATTTCTATTGGCAGGTAAACAGAACCAGCTCGTTGGATATACCCAAAAACCCAGATGGAACCTGGTCGTCGGCCGGAGCCAACCTGATAGGTGTTTTGAATGAGGGAGGGCGCCGTGCCGATCGTACCAATGAGGTACAAACCTCTTTCACCACACAATTCGACATTATCAAAAATGTATGGAGAATAAACGCCGACGTCAATTTCAGACTTACAAACAAGGGACGCGACCAGAATAACCTGGGGGTTCAATACCGCGTCGGCCCTAACCAACCTTTGCAAGTCACTTTCGGAGAAAGAGGCGGTAGCGGTAACTCGGTAAACAATGTGCGCTATTTTTCCTGGGAAGATAAATATAGCGTGTACAATCTATATACTAATTTTACAAAAACCTTTGCCGAAAAGCATTTCCTGAATGCTATGGTCGGATATAACCGAGAGTTTACACAACGGTATTATTATACCATGTCTAAAACGGGGATGATCACCACTTCGCTTCCTGAGCTTAACCTGTCTACGGGCGATGCGACTGTATCCAATACTCGTAATGAATTGGCCTTGGAAGGTATATTCGGACGATTGAATTATGTTTACGACAATCGCTATATATTTGAGGCAAGCGGACGTTACGACGGTTCTTCCCGTTTTCCGCAAGGAGATCGTTACGGCTTCTTCCCCTCTGCATCCGTGGCATGGGCCATCATAAATGAACCGTTTTTTACCGGTTTGGCGGATAAATTAAAGATTTCGAACCTGAAACTAAGAGGTTCCTATGGAGCTTTAGGAAACCAGGTGTTGAAAGACAATGATGGAAATCAGATTTATTACCCTGCCATATCTTATATGTCGGCAAGTAAAATGACGTATATTCTGGATGGAGCCCAAGCGGTGATGATGAATCAGCCCGACGTTGTTTCGCCTACCTTAACCTGGGAAAGTGTACGAACGATAAACTATGGTGTGGATTTCGGCTTGTTCAATAAATTCGATTTAAACTTCGATATTTATACCCGTTATACGGATGATATGCTGACATTGAGCAAAGAACTTCCAGCAGTGTTTGGGGCTACTCCACCTAAGACCAATGCCGCCGACTTGAAAACGAATGGTTGGGAATTATCATTGGCCTATCGCGACAGGTTTCTGTTGAATGAATCTCCCTTCAACTGGTCTGTTAAGTTCATGCTTTCAGATAGCAAGACCACGATTACCAAATATGATAATAAGAATAAGAATTTCGGAAAAGACGGTAAATCCTATTATGAAGGAATGAGAGTTGGCGAGATTTGGGGATTCGAAACAGACGGATTCTTTAAGACACAAGAAGAAGTAAATGCCCTGAATCAAAGAGATATCGGTACGGATGATGTAGGTTATGTATTTCAGGTAGGCGACATCAAGATGAAAGACCTCGACCACGATAATAAGATTACGTTCGGTGATAATACCGTGGATAATCCGGGCGACAGGAGAATCATAGGAAATACGTCGGCTCGTTTTCCCTATAGTTTTGAGCTGGCCGCTGATTGGAAAGGATTCGACATTCGAGCTTTCTTCCAGGGCATTGGCAAACGAGATTGGTATCCGGGATATGCAAGTATTTATTTCTGGGGAGTTTATGCGCAACCTTGGACAAATGTAACAAAGAAAAACATGGATCATTGGACGGAAGAGAATCCAAATGCTTATTTCCCACGCGTAAAAGCCTACGCTGCCGAGGATGCAAATATGGAATTGGCTGCCGCACAGACAAAATACTTGCAGGATGCTTCTTACTTACGTATGAAAAATTTGACGATTGGCTACACCCTGCCGAAACATGTGTTGAACAGCCTGCATATTTCTTCTTTACGTTTCTATTTTAGCGCCGAAAATCTTCTCACGTTCAGTAATCTGGACAAAGGCATTGATCTTGACCCGGAAATCATTGAAAAATACAATGGATTTGATAGTGGAACCTATCCTATGCAACAGTCATACTCATTTGGGGTAAATCTGACGTTCTGATATGTAAAATGAAAAAATGTTTTATTATAGAAATTTAGAATATGAAAAAATATATAGTAAGTACTGTGGCATTTGTGTTTCTTTTGGCATTCGTGTCATGTGAAGATTTTTTAGAAAGAAGTCCTAAGACGTCGATTACGGCTAAGGATTATTTCAAAGTAGCCTCCGATTTAGAGACTTACTCCAACCGCTTCTACCAGGAACAGTTTGATCCGCTGTATGATGATGTGGGTTCTGATAATGTGACAATTAGTACAAACTCCAATACAATGTATTCGATGGTAAATAGTAATGGTATTACATCAAGTAATGTAGGAGATTGGAATACAAGTGATTGGACAAAACTGCGAAGGATAAACTATTTGTTGGACAATATTCACCCCGAGGAGATGAGCATTGCGGAAGTGGATTTAAATCACTATATAGGGATTGCCAAATTTTTCCGTGGAGATTATTATTATAATAAGGTGAAGAAGTATAATTCGGTACCCTTTTACAACAAAGCAATGACTGATACGGATGAAGATCTTTACAAACCCGCTGATCCGAGAGAACTTGTTGTTGATTCTGTTATAAGTGATCTGGAATTTGCGGCCACTCACATCAAGCCGGCTATAGGACAGCGTACACGTATCAATCAATATGCTGCTTTGGCTTTATTGGCAAGAGTATGTTTGCATGAAGCTACTTATCGTAAATATCATACAGAAATGGGACTAACAGCCTCTGCCAATACCTTTTTCGACAAAGCAATTGCTGCCTGCCAGAAGATAATAGACTCCGAATTGTTTGAGCTTTACGGTTCAGGTGCTAAAGATTATGGCGCTTTATTTTGTATGTCTAAATTAAGGGATAATAAAGAAATCCTCCTGTTTGCAGAGTATGACCAAGCACTCGGCAAAGGAAACAATACCCATTCCGTACTTGGAACGTATTGGGGCCTTAGCCGTTCGTTGATGGAAACCTATCAAATGGCCGACGGCACTGATTTTAGCTACATAAAACCCGATGGAACGTATAAAACGTATGTGGAATTGTTTAAAGACCGCGATCCGCGTTTTGCCGAAACATTTGCTTATCCCGGTTTCAATGTTTCCCCGGAAATAGAAGGAAACAGTCTTTATATTCCTAAAATCACGTTTGGAGGACTGGATCAGATAAAGTTCTACCCGAAAGAAACCTCCAAACGTCTGGGATGGGGGATGAACTATACATCATTGCCTTTGTTCAGATATGCCGAGGTATTGTTAATCTATGCCGAAGCAAAAGCCGAAAGAGGAACGCTTTCGCAAGCTGATCTGGATCAGTCGGTCAATCTAATCAGAAATCGTGTAGGTATGCCTCCTATCAGTCTGTCGTCAAATATACTGAATGATATCCGCCGGGAAAGAAGAGTAGAGCTAGCCTGCGAAGGTTTCCGCAAGGATGATGTGATGCGTTGGGCAAAAGGCCGGGAGTTAATGGGTGTTAAGCCGCAAGGTATTTATATACATGGCTACGGAGCATATGATGTAACAGGTGATGGAGAACCCGATGTGGCAATTCTTCACGATGCCGGCGATTTGAGCCCGATTGCGCATTTGCCGGCAGATGTTCAGGCAAAAATAGAAAAAGAATTTCTGTACAATGAAAATAATAGTAGAACAAGCATTTACCTAAGTAATGCTGATGGGAAATCAGGATTTATGGAATTTGTAACAAGTGAAAACAGAAAGTGGGAAGATAAATTTTACTATGTTCCGATCCCAAAACAACAGCTATTACTGAATCCTAATTTGAAACAACCTCCGGGCTGGGATTAATCCGATATTTACGCAGATGGTCTTGACCTAAAATTCTAGGGTCAAGAGCCAAAATTTTCGGGTCGGGAGCCAAATTCTTTGGTCCCGACCCAATTTTCTTTGCCTTTCGACTCCCCAAAAATATCTTCGGATAGTAAAAATCTGTGCATTCCGTGTATTCCGCATGGCATAATAGTGTTGTATTATTTGATTTTACAGTGAGGAAATAGTTACTTTACATGCAAATTGCTACCGAGATGAAATATTTCCCTGTTTATCTGTATATTGTTTGCCTTGCATTATTTACAAGTTGCAGTCCCAATGCCACTACTGAAATGCCGGAAGACGATGTTATGAACGTCTTGTTTGAAGAAAAAACCGACAGCCTGGCATCGGTTTTGGAAGAGAAAATATCCCCCTTTGAATTGCCGGACGCAGGGAGAGCAGACTATGCTTTCTGGCTTGCCAAGCTGCATCAGAGGCAGAGACGAAGCCTGATAAACGATACACTGATACACTTTGCGGTAGATTTCTACATAAAGACTGATTCGCCACGCCTGCCGGAGGCTTACATGCTGGCCGCAGAGCAGGCAGACTGGTCGAACCTCAATGCCACGGAGAGAATCAGCCTGTTGGAAAAGGCGCTACGCATAGTAGACCAAAGGGCGGATACCATGATGGCGAGACAGATCATGCCCGAATTGGAAAGCTTGTACGATGAACACAACCAGGCAGACGGGATGCGGAATCTGATAGCCCTTTCAGGAAAATATGCCGGAAGAAAAAACAATGTGCCGGTATACCGCATGACGGCAAAACTATTCGGAGCGGAAAATAAACCTGATTCGGCGTCGAAATATACAAAACTTGCCCTTGAACTTGCCCGCGAAGAAGGTGACCGGGCGGCGGAATATGAACTGGCGCGAAGCTATGTAAACCAACTGAACATTGCCGGACGAAACCAAGAGGCGCTAAGCGTCTTGCGGGATATGGAAAGCCGTATGGAGGTGGGAAACGAATTGAAGCTGAATTATACGGTTACATGGATAGGACTGGGCCAACTGGATTCGGCACGTGCCTGCATACGCTCTTTTCAGCCGCTACTCGACATGTACAGGGGCGACATTGAAGTTGATATTCTCGAAGCTACTCTAGGAATGTGTACCGCCGTGATTCTCACGAAAGAAGGAAAACCGTTTACATTCAACGAGGCTGGAAAATCGTTAAACCGGGTCATGGATAAAAGCCGCAACCGCATCAGGATAGACCGCGAGAGGCAATACGCGCAGAACAAACTGCTGAAAGATAACCTCATGCTCGACATCGAACGCGGACAGTTGCGGCAGCGCATCCTCTGGCTCGGAATCATTGTGCTGGCCATCATCGCAGCGCTGATTTTCTTCTTCCAGCGCAAGTTACTCATAAAGGAACGTTCTATCCGGACGGCAAAAGAGCAACTGCAAAACCGGACGATCCAACTCAAAGAAAACGAATCGGTGATAGCCAAAAACGAAGAACTGATCCGCTCGCTCTCAACGCAGCTCGATGAAAACGGCGAACTGAAACAGGAGATGGAGCAACTCGCCGGAGACAACGAATCTCTCAGGCAAAACAACCAAATGCTGCAAAAAGAAATCGAACAGTACTCTAAATCCATCCGCCGGAAAGACGAAGAGCTATATACTTACGAAAAACTGATTGAAGACAAAGCCCGCTTGCAGGAACGCGAACGCTTTCTCACCGCACAAGTTATCGCCCATACGGAAGCGCTCGACCGGCTGAGTAAAAAGCCACGCTACATCGACGAATCGCAGTGGCCGGAAATCATTCACGCCGTCAACGGCCTGTTCGACGGATTCTCGTACCGCCTGCATACGGAATTTCCCGCCCTCACGGAAGAAGATGTGCGCTATTGCTGCCTTATAAAACTGCGCCTTACCACCTCGGTTACGTCTACGCTTACCGGCATCTCTCCCTCGTCGGTCACGAAACGCAAGCAGCGTATCCGGGAGAAAATCCGTAAAGACCAACCCCTTGAAATCTACCTTTGGAACTACTGAGGCAACAAAATGTCCACATTCGTAAATGAACGGATAGTGTAGATGGCGTATTTTCAGTCGTTTACATTTCCATCCTTGTCCGGTCGCGTCCATACGCGGAAAAACTTTCACGACTGTATCTTGCCTAACTTTGTCATATGGAATTTACAAATAATAAGAAATATGAGAAAGTTAAGAATTAAAGTCAGTATGATTGCATGTCTGCTCAGTATCTCGGCCATACATGCACAGCACCGTATCTCGGGCCGCATCGTAACGATAGAAAGCGGTAGGGAAACATCACTGGAATTTGCCAACGTGGCATTGTGCACGGCAGATTCCGTATTCGTAACAGGCGTAACGAGCAATGCGCAGGGAATCTTCCTATTAAGGAATATTGCGCAGGGTAACTATATTGTGACCGCCTCGTACACCGGCTTTACGCCCCGAACCATCGCTCTGAACGGACTCGCACAGTCTGTTGATCTGGGCGAAATCCTTATGGAAGAGGAAGCGGCGCAACTTGAGGCCGTCACCGTCACCGCTTCCACTGTAACGAACCGGGCAGACCGGCTCATCGTATTTGTTACCGGACAGCAAAAAGCCATTTCGAGTAACGGGATAAACCTCCTGAACGCACTTCAGCTTCCCCGCCTAAGCGTCAATCCCGTAACGAATGAAGTATCGCTGCCAGGAAACGGAAACCTTCAATTTTGCGTCAATGGCGTGAAAGTAAACCTTGGCGATATACGGGCGTTGCAACCTGGCGATATCGTACGCGTGGAATACCTTGACAATCCGGGTTTGCGCTACGGAAGCGCAGACGCTGTGATCAACTACATTACGAAGCGCGAGGTAGCCGGAGGAAGTGTGAGTATAGATCTCGGCAACGCCGTGACAACAAGCTTCGGAGATGACCAGATTGCTGCACGCTTCAATTACGGAAAGTCCGAACTGGGCATCAACTATTCGGCGCGCTACCGCAATCCGACTGAAATATGGGGAGACGAAGTACGGACGTTCCACTTTGCCGACGGGAGTACGATGACACGTCTCTCGGATGGATCGCCGGGAGACATGTCGGAAAACGCTCACAACCTGTCCATAAACTACAACCTGCTTGAAGATGGAAAATATTTTCTCAACGCCACCTTACGCCATTCTATCACAAACGAAGAAAAAATGCGCTATACCTCTCAATACACCCAACAGAACGCATCGGACGTAACGCACACTTATCAGGGCATAAATAGTGATCAGCGCCTGCCGTCAATAGACCTCTACTATATGCGCACGCTGAAGAACAGACAAAACATCATCCTGAACGTCGTAGGTACGCACATCCACTCAGATATGAGCCAGTGGTACGAGGAAAGGAAGGACGAGGTAACGATCAGCGACATCGTTTCGGACGTGGAAGGAAACAAATACTCGCTCATCGGCGAAGGTATCTATGAAAAGACTTTCGAAAACACCGGACGCTTCACTGCCGGAATCATGTACACGCAAGCCTTTGCTAACAATACCTACACCGGAACAGTTGGCAGTGTAACCAAAATGAAGCAGGCCGATTCGTACCTCTACGCTGAGTATACAGGCAAAAAAGACAGACTCAGCTACACCGGAGGGATCGGCCTCTCACGCTCGCAGGCCGAACAAGAAGGTAAAGAGGATTATATGTTCTATACATTCCGCCCGAAGCTGACTTTGCAGTACGACTTTTCACGTAGCATGTTTGCTCGCCTGAGGGGAGAAGTGCGCAACGTATCCCCATCGCTGTCGAACCTGAGCGCCGTCGATCAGTATATCGACACGCTGCGGATTATGCGCGGAAACCCGTCGCTGAAACCAAATCCGAATTACGACGTCAACCTGCTGTTCAGTTGGCGAAAAGGCGTCTACAGTCTGAACCTCTACAATTCGTACCTGTATAACCCGAATCCTGTCATGGAAACCATCTTCCGCGAGAATGGCAAATTCATCTACACGTATGACAATCATAAAAACCTGCAAAAACTAAACAGCGAACTAACCTTATCCGCCGGGCCAATTAAAGATTTCCTGATGATTTCGCTTGCGGGAGGCGTTAATCACTATATCAGTAACGGAAACACGTATCGCCACACCTATACGAACGTCTATTACCGTGCACAGGTAATGGTGATGTACAAACGATTCATGGCCGTCTTCATGGCCAACAGTGCAAACGACCGTTTTTCAGGAGAAACGATGCAAGGCGGCGAAAATACCCACCTGTTTATGCTAACCTACAATGCCGGCAAATTCACCGCAGGCGCCGGAATCATGCTGCCATTCTCCGAAAAGTACGAACGCTATACGGAAAACAGGAACCTCTACGCACCCGCAGAAATGCGCGCCTACGCAAACGATTTCTCGCGAATGCTATTACTCAAATTCGCATGGAACTTCGACTTCGGTCGCAAAGTCAAGAGTGCTGACAAACGCCTGAATAATGCCGATGCCGATTCGGGAATCATGAAGGCCAATTAATCACACTATTCATTATTTCTTTGCAATGTGTACCCGCTCCGTGGGCGCTTGGCGTTCGTTTCTGTATGCTATTTGGGCGACGATGTTTTCGGCTAATGTGCGGAAAGCGGCGCCGGTCATGGAGTCGGGGTTCAACGCTACGGGGGCGCCGGTGTCGCCTCCTTCGCGGATACTTTGTACGATAGGGATCTGGCCGAGCAGGGGGACATTCAGTTCTTCTGCCAGGCGTTTTCCTCCGTCTTTTCCAAAGATATAATATTTGTTTTCCGGTAATTCAGCCGGTGTAAACCAAGCCATGTTTTCAATTAATCCTAATACAGGGACGTTTATCTTGTCACCCATAAACATACTGACGCCTTTACGTGCATCGGCAAGCGCTACGTCTTGCGGAGTAGTTACCACAATAGCACCTGTTACGGCCAATGTTTGTACCATGGTGAGATGAATGTCGCTGGTTCCCGGCGGGAGATCTATCAGGAAGTAATCGAGTTCGCCCCAGTTGGCGTCGGCAATTAATTGTTTGAGGGCATTACTTGCCATGGCTCCACGCCAAAGCACCGCATCCTCTTTGTTGACAAAGAAACCGATAGATAATAGCTTCACGCCATACTTTTCTGCCGGTTCTATTAATTCTCGTCCGTCTGCTTCTACCATGTGAGGGCGTACATCTTCTACTTGGAACATTTTAGGTTGAGAAGGACCGAATATATCCGCATCCAGTAATCCTACATGATACCCTGATTGAGCCAGAGCAACGGCTAAGTTTGCCGCTACAGTACTCTTCCCCACACCTCCTTTGCCTGATGAAACGGCGATGATATTTTTTACTTGAGGCAGGAGTCTATCCGGTTCAGGACGCGCTTGTTGGCGTGTTACGATCGAGATATTTCCTTTTATATCCGTCTCCTTGTCTACATACGTAAGAATAGCTGTTTCCGCCGCTTTTATAACCGATTTGATAAACGGGTCGTTCGGCTTTTCAAAGAGAAGTGAAAAACAAACCTTGTTTCCTTCAATGCGAATATCGTCGTCTATCATACCGGCTTCCACCAAATTCTTACCGGTACCCGGGTACCGAACCTTCGTAAGCGCCTCTATAATTAATTTAGGATATATTGCCATGCTTTTTCAGAATTATATTATTATTTACCAGACGCTAAAGCACTTCGTTTGCTTCTGTTGAAACTCCGGTACACATCATATTCTATCTCAACATTTGGTTCGATTAATTCGTTCCTTTCTTCGCAAACAAACTGAATGTATTTAATGTTCAGTCCGCGTTCAAGCCATTGCTGTTCGTAATAGGTTTTTATGGAAAGGATATCATCTGCCCAACCGGAATGATATAAATCATCCGTGGCGAATAACACCGGATACTGGTTGGCTTTTACCATTTCATTCGTATAGGTGTACATAAAAAGACTGTCTGTTTTCAAATGAATGATGCCTTTTTCCGATAACAGTTGGCGATACAACTTCAGAAAGTAGGTAGATGTCAGGCGCTTATTCGCTTTCTTCATTTGCGGGTCGGGAAAAGTAAGCCATATCTCCGCTACTTCCCCGGGATTAAAGAAGTGAGTAATCAATTCGATATGCGTACGCAGGAAAGCTACATTTGCCAGGCCGGCTTCAAAAGATTCTTTGGCGCCACTCCACATACGGGCGCCTTTAATATCTACTCCAATAAAATTCTTTCCGGGAAACAGGCGGGCTAACCCAACGGTATATTCTCCTTTTCCGCATCCCAACTCTAATACAATAGGATTTGTATTTTTAAAGAAACGCTCATTCCAATACCCCTTTAAGTCAAAGCCTTCTTCCTGAAGCCGGGCAAAAGGATATTGGAATACATGCGAATACCCCGCCATCTCATCGAACTTTGCCAATTTGTTTTTTCCCATATAGCAAAGGTAGTGATTTTTTAGAAATACGGTATATCACTTGAGATTGACATGATAAGCCTTTTTTCAAGAGATGCCTACCTTTTTGAAAAAAGCCGGGCATGAAATTTTCAACGCAGGATAATGAGCACGCCGGATGTTTTTCTTAATTATTGTTAGTAGCATTGGTTAGATTCATATATTCTTTCCGGCGATTTTTCCATTTTTCCAATGCGTACTGTTGCATATCGCTTATCGTGTCTTTTTCGTCTACAATTTCTATTCCCATCAAGGTTTCGATTGTATCTTCAATCGTCACGATACCTTCCATGCCTCCGTATTCATTTATAATAATAGAGATATGTTCTTTTAGTTCTATTAGTTTCTCCCACGCTTTATATACATTAATTGTTTCGGGTAAGACAACAATCTCGCGTTTGATATCCTTTAGCGTTAAGTTGAACTGGTCTTCCGCTAACTTTTCAAACACATAGGAACGAAGTACATATCCGGTAATGTCGTCATTATTATTCCGATAAACAGGTATACGTGAGAAACTCAGGAAATCTTTGTTTTGCATAAACTCTTTCAGTGTCATATCCTCATTGGCGGTGACACAAACGATTCGCGGAGTCATAATCGCCGAAACTCTTACATCATATAGTTTTATCAGGTTTTGAATAATCTGGTTTTCATTCTTTCTGAACACACCTTCTTCCGTACCGATAGTGGCCAGTACTGAAATTTCTTCGCGACTGGTAGTCTGTTCTCCTCCTTTTTTAGACAGTAGTTTGGTTATGAAAGCCGATACAACTACCAAAGGATAAGCGATAACAACCATTATTTTTATTGTTTTAACTGAAAAACCTATCAATTGTTTGGTATAGATGGCGCCAATTGTTTTAGGAATAATTTCCGTGAGTACCAAAATTAAAGTGGTAAGTATGGCGGAAACCAACCCGAAGTATTGCTCGCCGAATACAACCGTAGCCTGAGCGCCCACACCTGCGGCTCCCACAGTATGCGCAATTGTATTAAGAGAAAGAATGGCCGACAATGGCCTGTCTACATTTTCTTTTAGTTTCAGAAAATCAATAGCGGATTTAGCTCCACCATCGGCTTTCGCTTTAAGGAAAGCTACGGGAGTAGATAGTAAAACCGCCTCGACTATAGAACATAAAAAAGAAGTAAAGAGAGCAAGAAAAAGATAAAGTAATAAAAGCGTCATAATGTATTGAGTAGTTAATGATGCGAAGATATAAAATTATTTTCCGTAAAAAGAAATATTTCCGTTCTACTTTTCTAAATCAAATACTTTATAAAGGTTTCTCATTTGCCCATTGCCTTAATTTTATAAATTCATCTTTCCGTATTTGTTCACTAAGGAGCTATATCGGTAAAAGCCATTTAGACTGGAAGGCATACTAGTTCTCTGTTAACATTATAAAAGATTATAAGTTGTTTCTGCTTACAAATAGAAGAAAATGTTTCAGCAATTAATAACAATCTGCTCCAAATATATGATTGGTGAAAGCTCATGTAGACAGAATTGAGAAGTGGCGAATATTTGTGGACTGTTCTCTCCTTTAAAATGATGAATCCGAAATTACATGCACAGACAGCAACTCTTCTGCTCTTTCTAATGCTTCATTAATGTTGCTGCATATATTGTCGGGGCCTATCTTCTGGTCGAAACCTCCTTTTTTCAACACGTTGTGGACATCGTCATTGACACCTGAGAGGATTAGTTGGATATTTTCTGCTTTGGAAAGGCGCAACAGGCTTTCCAGATTGTGCAGGCCGGTAGAATCTATAAAAGGAACTTTTCGCATCCGGATGATACGTACTTTGGGTTTGTCGCCTAATGTTTGCATCACGCCGTCGAATTTATTGGCTATACCAAAGAAGAAAGGTCCATCAATCTCGTATACTTCAACACCTTGTGGAATGACAAGGTGTTCGTCGTCATGCGGGGTTTCGCTATCACTATTCAGGTCGATAACATCGCGTATGACGGATATGCGCGTTGTTGCCATTACACGGCGCATAAACAGGAACATCGCCATGAGAAGCCCAATCTCGATAGCAATCGTAAGGTCGAATATCACTGTAAGGAAAAAGGTTGCCAATAGTACGGATATATCACTTTTAGGGCCTTTCAGCAATGAACGGAATGTACGCCATTCGCTCATATTATAGGAAACTACAATCAATACGCCGGCCAGGCAAGCCATAGGAATGTGTTTGGTAAGCGGGCCTAAAAACAGTAATATCAATAAAAGAACAAGAGCGTGGATGATACCGGCAATGGGTGTGCGCCCTCCGTTGTTTATATTTGTCATTGTTCGGGCAATCGCTCCGGTGACGGGAATTCCTCCGAAAATAGGAACTATAATATTGGCGGTGCCTTGTGCGATTAACTCCGTATTTGAATTATGCTTATCCCCGGTTACCCCATCGGCAACAGTAGCTGACAGCAATGACTCGATAGCTCCCAGCATGGCAATAGTAAATGCAGCAGGCCATAACATCGTAATTGTTTCGATCGTAAAAGAAATCCCTTCCGGTTGAGGAAGCGAAGCATTAATGATAAAGCGGTCTCCAATCGTTTCAATCGTATTGATACCCAGATAATGCCGTAATAGATATACGATAATTGTCATAAAAATAATTGCTATAAGTGAACCGGGTATCTTCTTTGACAATCTGGGAGCATATACGATAATCAGAATACTTACAAGTCCAATAAGTAACGGATAGAGGCTAAACGTATCGAAATGGTTGAAGTAGACAATCCATTTAGAAATAAAATCGGCTGGAACCTTTTCTATAGAAAGGCCGAAAAGGTCTTTCATCTGTGTAGTAAAAATAGTAAGAGCAATACCACTGGTAAATCCTACAACAATAGGATAGGGTATAAACCTGATAACCGTGCCGAGTTTCAATAGCCCCATAATAACCAGCATAATACCGGCCATAATGGTAGCAATGGCAAGGCCTTCTATACCGTAATTCTGGATAATGCCGTAAACAATTACAATAAAGGCCCCAGTAGGTCCACCAATCTGCACATTACTTCCACCAAGGAAAGAAACAATAAAACCTCCGATAATTGCCGTGATCAATCCTTTTTCCGGGCTAACACCGGAAGCAATACCAAAAGCAATCGCCAACGGAAGCGCCACAATACCAACTATGATACCTGCCATGAGGTCACTCAGGAATCTTTCTTTCGAGTAGTTTTTTAGCAGGGTAAAAAACTTGGGTTTGAAATCAATCTGCTGCTTCATTTTTCTGCCTATAGATAACAGCCGACAAAGGTACACAGAATTTGATATGAAAAAAAATAGTTGGAAGACAGATAAATTTTACTTACATTTGAGCAAATTATTGGTAAAGAATAATCATCTTATTTACATTATTTATTGCAAGTATTATGGAAAAAAGTATTAAAGGTACACGTACCGAACAGAATTTATTGAAATCGTTTGCCGGCGAATCACAGGCAAGGAGTCGTTACACCTTCTTTGCAAGTGTAGCAAAGAAGGAAGGTTATGAACAAATTGCCGGTGTTTTCGGAGAAACGGCCGAACAGGAAAAAGAACACGCTGAACGTTTCTTTAAATTCCTTGAAGGAGGAATGGTAGAAATTACAGCCTCTTTCCCCGCAGGTGTGATTGGGAATACTATGGAAAATTTAGCTGCCGCAGCTGCCGGCGAAAATGAAGAATGGTATGAATTATATCCTACTTTTGCCAATGTAGCGGAGGAGGAAGGATTCAAAAACATTGCTGTCGTTTGGCGTATGGTTGCGAAGGTAGAGCAGGAACATGAACGCCGTTATCTGAAACTTCTTGAAAACCTGAAAGAAGGAAAAGTATTTGAAAAAGATGAAGAGATTGAATGGCAATGTCGCAATTGCGGTTTCATCCACAAAGGAAAGAAAGCTCCGGATAAATGTCCTGCCTGCGATCATCCGCAAGCATTCTTTGAACCGATGAAGCAAAATTATTAATTCTTGGACAAAATAAAGAATTAAAGTTGAGAGAGTAGCCAAATGAATGGCTGCTCTTCTTTTTTCTATATCTTTGCAAAATGAACTCGTTTGAAGGATATGTGGGTATACGGATTTGGGATGGTCAGTTGGTAAATGACGTCATCTTTTCGTTGTTGATTGCCTTGTTAATCATGTTTGCATTGGTATATCGTTCAAACTACCGCTTATTCTCTAAAATGATACGAGACGTATTTTACATAAAAGAGCGGTTAAGTTTATTTGAAACAGTAGGAGGGAATGAGTTTATATTTCGGAACTTTATGATTTTCCAGTCTTTATTTCTTTCCGCTCTTTTCATATTTGCCGTTGGGTATGTATATCGGTTCTTTGATTTTTCGGATGTCCGGTCGAATTTATTACTTATAAGTATTATATTTCTTTGTGTCGTTTTATATTATTATTTCAGACAATTTTTTTATGGGCTGATTGGTTTTGTCTTTACCGATCCGGAGAAATACAGATTTTGGAAAACCAATTATTATGCTATAACAGGATTTTGGGGAGTATTGTTATATATCCCTGTCTGTTGGCTGGTTTTTATAGGAAAATATATAGAAATCCCCTTGGCTTTGTTTATTGTTTGGTATATTTTATATCGTTTTTGGTTAATTTATAAGTCAATACGGATATTTCACGTTCGCAATACGGGTTTTGTATATATTTTTTTGTACCTTTGCGCCCAAGAAATTTTACCTTTATTATTTATTTACAAAGGTTTGGTTTATTTGTATAACGTTATTGAAAAAAGTGCTATATGGCATTGAATATCAAAAAATTA
>JAISDJ010000116.1 GCA_031264865.1 Tannerellaceae bacterium
CCTGCCGTATCTTCCCCGGGAGGGGCATCTTCTATGTTTAAGTAATCGGTATCCGACAGTTCATTTTCAACAAGGCTATAGGAATAATCCGTCCGGCTGTACACATCGTTGTAAATATCATTTCCATTTTCCCATACAACCGAATTGGACAACTCCGGACCGGAAACGGCATTGTAAAGTCCACTACCCGAATTTTGGCTTACCGTCGTATTGGTTATCGTGGGGAAAGAATAATAATTGTACACGCCACCGCCCTGGTTAGCCGAATTTTGGCTTACCACCACGTTTGTGAAGACGGGAAACGAATGAAAACTGTATATCCCGCCGCCGTAAACAGCCGAGTTGTCTTTTACCGTTACATGATTTAACCGAGGAGACGAACGCATGATATACACGCCGCCGCCCGCCTCCTGCCTGAATTCCTTTCCGCTGATTGTGACCGTTTCTTTTCCGTCGGCCTTCCCGCCCTCAATGACAAATCCGTCAAGGACAGCTTCGCTACCGCCTGCAAAAACGACTACATGATAAAGATTTATGTTGTCTGTCCGCCCGCTTAAAACGGTACGGTTATTTTTCAGGTCACGTTCGTCGAGAGCGGTTTCATATCCCGCAAAACCGCCGTACACCCGGATATTCCCGGAAATCACAAACGCATTGTTGCGATTACCAAGTGTAACCGTGCCCAAACTATTGATGGCCCGAGCAGGGACATACGTACCGGCGGCAATCCAAACCTCGTCTCCTTCCGAAGAACCGTTTATCACTGCCTGCAAATCTCCCGACGCGCCCGTCCACGAACTGCCGTTCCCCGTAGCGCCGACCCTCACATACCGAACGGTCGAGAAAACGATGGCTACATGGGAAAAAGCCACAAAAGCCACCAACATACAAAAATTCAAGCTTCTCATCATAACAACATTCTTTGTTTGATAAAAAATACGTATATTTATTTGAAAATCAATCGTATAATCACAATAAACAATCTGGTATAAAATTACGAAATTATTTTGAAAGCGATACCGGAAGACTGCTCAAAATATTGCGAAAGTTTTATCAGACAGGATATTTGCTATATTCGTAGTCGAAAGTCGTTCTTTGTATTCAGTGCCAAAATGGGATAAAAATTTGTTTGTTTTCAACGAAAAAGGCTGGATTTAGTACAACACCGGCGCAAGCAGAGCGTTCTATACGATAGAATTAAAACCTTAAAAAAACAATCACACATCCATTTCCCTCCATGTAAATAGTAAAAGAATCGCCTAATGCTTCATTTAATGTTCCTTGCCACCAGGATGTCAGGATACGGTTTGTGATGGGCCATCGTAGATTTTCTGTTGTTATTTTTCCTTCGGGATATAAGGCGAATAAAGAAATTTGTTGACCAGGGACACTTTTTAATGTCGTTGTTTGCCGGAGAGGGGTGAACAGGCCATAATCTGTTAGTATTTCTACCCGGTTGAACAGAGGGGCGTAGTCGGCTAAAAGAGAGATATTGCCTAAGGTATGATCTTCACGTATGCCGGTAGCGCCTACAATCAACACTTCTTTTTCTCCAATGGCACAGGCATGATGAACAGCTTTTGTTAAGTCGTTTGTTTCCTGATCTTCGCTGGGATAGATACGGTCGGCATATAATTCGCGCATTTCCGGCGACAGGCTGTCCATATCGCCAACAACTGCATGCGGAATAAAGCCTTGCCGGTGAAGCGTTTCTACTGCCCCGTCGCAGGCTATGATAACGGAAGCTTTCCCCAGCATCTGTAAAGGCAGAGGGGAGGAAGGAAAGCTTCCGTTGGCTACAATGATACAATTATACGGCTCTATCATCTGTTTTCAGTTCCTTTTTTTATCCATGTATATAAACCGGCAACAGCCAGTAGGGTGTAGCAAAGATAAAGAAACATGGTAGGATATAAATCACGCAAATAATAAATATAAATAGATACGGCATTCGCAATGATCCATAAATACCAATGCTCTATTATTCGATGAGCAAGCATCCAGGTCGCCACAATCCCTACGGCAGTAATAAACGCGTCTCCCATAGGGATTGGAGAGTCTGTAAACACAACCAATAGGTAGTACAGACCGAAATGGATCGCTATTATCCCTACTACGATCCTTACCAATACCCAAACGTTTGCATGGCAATACGCAATCCCGCCGGCAACCGGGGTAGCCTCTTCTTTTGAAGGATTCGTCTTTGTCCACAGCCAAAAGCCATAGATACTGATCAGCACGTAATAGGCTTGTAACCCCATATCTGCATATAGTTTCGCTGAGAAGAAAACAAATACGTATATCAGAGAGGTAACGAACCCTACCACCCACATCAACGGATGCTGCCTTATCTCCAGTGCCGTATAAAGTAAACCTGTTGCTACACCAAAATATTCTAACATAAAGAGCACGTTTTAAAACCGCAAGGCTATCCTCGCCATCGCATTTATACCTGCCTGTGTGAAGTAGCCGTCGTTTTTCTTTCGCACGCCGCTTTCCATATAAGAATATACCCAGCCGTTTGTTTCATATACTTCATTAAAGAGGTTGTTTATGGTTACATCCAACACTATTTCTTTCATAAATGCAGGTTTGAATACATATCCTACACGCAAACTGTTTACAAAATAAGGGTCTATCGACCGGTCTTTATCCGATGTATTATCTAGATATTGACGGCCTGCGTATTGTGAATTAAAACTTGCTGAAAAATCTTTGTAAAAGAAGTCAAAAATGCTGTTCGCTATTATATCCGGTGAATAAGCGATATCCGTAGTTCCTATATAGTTATTGATTTGCCCGCCATTATCCCAATCATCAACAAACTCGGTGAAATTCTTTATCTTATTCCTGCTGAATGATACATTGCCATTCCATCTCAGCCCACGTGTGATGGAGACTCCTCCGTTTATTTCAATTCCCATACGGTAGCTGTCTTTTATATTGGTAGTAAGCGTTTCGCCGATTTCGCTTATTTTACCCGAAAGGATCAGTTGGTTATTGTAGCTCATATAATACAGGTTGGCTCCGGCATGAAAACTCTTATGCTGAACGCTGTATCCGGCTTCGTAGTCGTATAATGTTTCATGGACGGGATGCTCGTTTTCTCCGGCTTCCGTAAAATTGTCGCGATTCGGCTCACGGTTGGCAATCGAGAAGGAAACGAAGGCATTATGTTCCTTTTTTTGGTAATTCAGACCTACTTTCGGATTAAAGAAATCCCACTTTTTACTTATATGCACGTTGTCTCCGGCTTTGTCGTCGCTACCGTTTATTTTATAATCGATGCCTCTGTATTGAAGATCTGCATATCCATTCAGATTGGGATGAAAGAGCCAGTTGGCTTTTATATAAGCGCTGTAATCCAGCTTTTCTCCCTTGTTGCGATAATATTCATAATCGGGGGCAGGTAGTGCGTTGGCAGACTTTGTCCACATCACCCGTCCGAAATGATTGCCTACATAGTTATTAATCGCCGTGCCGGCGGTTAGTTGCAGCTTCTCACTCCTGTAATTGGCACTGTAAATGCCGCCGTAGAAATCATTATCGAGCCATTTGCGACGAACTAAATCCGTTTTCTTCACTTCCTTCCCTTCCGGGTCGATATAATTGGAAAGGCCATAGCTCTCGAATTCGGCGCCGGCTTTATAATCTTCGTAATAACCATTGCCGGGCGTGTAATGGAGCGTGAGGTTCATCGTCCAGAAATCGCCCAACCGCCGGCTGGCCATCAGGTGATAATGCTGCTGCCAATAGTTATCCGTCTGGTTGTTGTAGAATTTCGTTTCGCCATTTTCTTCATACATTCCGCAGGGATTGAAGGTACGATTGGGTTTTACCTTCGGATCCGAAGGTTTCAGCATCGCAGAAGGAACGCCGGTCCATGCCTGATACGTTTTTTCCGAACTGCCGAACGTCTGGAACTTAATTAATGTATGCTCCCCATACCAGGCAGCCGACATAAAATAAGAACTCATCGCTGCTGAAGCCCTGTCTATAAAGCCATCGCTGCGAATATCCGAATACCGGGCATCGAACACAAAATGATCGTAAAGCAAACCCGTTCCGCCCTTAGCCGTATGCTTCACTGTTCCGAAAGAACCTGCCGACAAAGCGTATTCTCCATACGGTTTCATTGACGCATTCTCCGTCTGCATGGCAACTGTGGCGCCAAAAGCAGCCGCTCCGTTTGTAGAAGTCCCCACCCCCCGTTGGATCTGGATATTCTCAACAGACGAAGCGAAGTCGGGCATATTCACCCAAAATACGCCATGCGATTCCGAATCGTTTACCGGGACTCCATTCACCGTTATGTTAATACGGTTTGCATCCGTCCCACGAATCCGGAA
>JAISDJ010000281.1 GCA_031264865.1 Tannerellaceae bacterium
GAAAGTAAGGCGGAAATACCGATAGATATCCGGTTTGGCAACGAATATTATATCCGTTGCAGCGTTGCGATGGGCGTTTTGGTAGGGCGTCCCAAGTTAGAATTGGTTGATAATAAGACAGGGGAATTAGAATTCCGATCGATTTCCGAAAAGAAAAAATAATCATTAACTTTTATTAGTATGTCACGTATCCGTATAAAACAGTTTTTTTTCGCATTATGTTTCGTATTCCTTACCGTTTCACTTTATGCACAGGATTTGATTGTAACTGACAAAGGCGATTCATTAAATTGCAAAATAACAAAAATTGAAACCGATAACATCTACTTTACGTTCAAATATAAGGGTGAGATAAGGAATACCTTAGCGCCTGTTTCCGATGTGACTTATTATCAAACAGGTTATTATCAGACGGCGGAAGTCCCTTCCGACAAAATTCCGATTCACCGGAATTACCCCCGTTTCAGATTTGCTGTAAACGGCGGCTGGAGCTACCGGATAGGGCCCCTTCCCCCAAATATTTCTTCCGGTATGAGCGACTATTTACAGGAATTGAAATCGGGATTCTATTACGATGCCGGACTATCGTATTATTTTAACGAATATTTGGGTGCCGGACTCAGATACAGTGAACATCTGTCGAGTAACTCAGACGATGGATCAATCGGATATGGGAGCATGAGCGACCGCATCCGTATCAATTTTATCGGACCGGTTTTCAGTACAAGGCTTTTTAATCGGACAAAGAAGAACTGTTTATTGCTGGATTTGGGTATGGGTTATTTGGGATACCATGATAAGGCGCTTATCGCATCAGAAAAACTCACGTTGAAGGGCGGCACGGCCGGATTCTATTGGAATATCGGTTACGACATCGGTATCTCCCAAAATCTGGCGTTGGGTCTTCAGTTGTCATTAATAAGTGGTTTTTTATTCGAATACAAAAGATCGAACGGAACATATACGGAAGTTATAAAGCTCGACAAAGATACACGCGAGAATTTATCGCAGATAGCTTTATCCGTCGGATTGCGGTTCAGCAAATAATCCTATAAATCCAGTTCAACATTAACAACTTGCACCGGTAAAGCAAGCGACTGTTTTTATATTGTTATTCAAGCAAGCCTTCCTTACGTGCGTTGTTAATAAGCCCCACAGGATTTGTTGCTTTCAGTTTCATATTTAATTTTTTACGGAATGAAGAAACTGTGGAAAGTTCTATTTTCAATTGTTTGCCTATTTCGGGGTTAGTCATTCCTTTGGATACCAATTGCAGCACTTGTTTTTCACGAGGGGTGAGATTAATAGCCGTCGTAGTGGTTTTTCTTATCATTTGCTCCATGTGACGGCTAATATAGGTTTCTCCATGCATCACGACATCAATAGCTTCTATTATTTCACTCACGGCTTCATTCTTCACAATGTAGCCCGAAGCACCATTTTTGAACATTAATATCACATTCGAATATTCATCGTGACCAGTCAGAGCAATGATTTTCATTCGCGGATATAACTTATGCACCTCGGCGCAAAATACAATACCGTTGCCATCAGTCATATTAATATCAAGTAATAAAACGTCGGGTTGTTCTGTTACTAATGATTTCCGGCATTCCGATAGCTTTAATGAAAAGCCTGTCACATGGGCAATGCCCGAATGGTTGATTACCGGAATTAATAATTCTACCACCATTGCGTGGTCGTCTGCGATATGGACGCTTATCATAGGTTTACTTTTTCCAACAAAAATAAATAGTAATAAATCTCCGCCTATCCCCTCATCAGGGGATAAATATACACAATTCACTTTTTATTTTTACCGGGAGTAATACTATTTAATTTTTTAAGTGATATGAAAACGAAAAAATCAAACAATAAACGACAGTCTTTAGAAAGCGTCATCCCAGTATGTAGTTTCCTATTGCTAACAAGACTGCTATTCTTTTATACTGGATGTAGCAATAATGATGATGAACCTGAAATCTATACAATATGCCTTTAGCAAGTGCGAGAATCTTCATACAGTAGTTTTGCATACCGGAATTACGGAAATACATTAATCCGCTTTTGCGGGATGTTTCAACCTTAGCTCTGTTAATTTTCCCAAAGGGATTCAAAGCATTGGTACGTATGCATTTGAGTATTGCCCACTCACGGCTATTGATATACCAGGCAGTCTGACTCGTATTGAAAAGTGTGCATTTTACGGATGCAAGTTTACAACCTTTCTCTGTCTAACAACCATACTTGCATAAATTCCAAAACCGATTTCGTATCTTTGCACCCAATTTTCAATAGACAGATGCAAACGGAAATCATAAAAAATAAAATAAACAGTCTTGCTTCAGCAAAGAAACCTTTTCTCTTTGCCGTCGATTTTGAATTGACGGATGGTTTTTTGATCGAAAACCCACTTGAGCAAAAAGACATTTTATTTCGTCTTCCACAGGTTTCAAATGTGGGGAAAGGGTTTTCTTCAATTGATAAAATCTCTCAATTGAGACCTTTCCCTCAAAGCTACACGTCCTACCGGGAAAAATTCAAGATCGTAATGGACAACCTCAAAAGAGGAGATTCTTTTCTTACCAACCTAACCGTAAAAACCCCTATTGAAACAACATTTACATTAAAAGAAATCTTCGAATTAAGCGCCGCTCCCTATTGTTTGTATGTTCCCGGACAGTTTGTTTGTTTCTCACCGGAACGGTTCGTTAACATATCGGATGGCGTTATATCTACCAACCCCATGAAAGGGACAATCAATGCCGGGATACCGAATGCTGAAGAAATAATATTATCCGACGGAAAAGAAACCGCCGAACACAATACCATTGTAGACCTTTTGCGTAACGACCTGGGTATGGTTGCTGAAAATATCACCCTAAAACGTTTTCGGTATATCGACAAAATTATTACCGCCCAAAGAAAAATATTACAGGTAAGTTCGGAAATTACCGGAAAATTACCTGCAAACTATTTATCCGAATTAGGAGATATATTATTTAAGATACTCCCGGCCGGTTCAGTTTCCGGTGCACCGAAGCAATCAACGTTAGAAATCATCCGCAAAGCTGAACAGGAACCCAGAGGCTACTACACCGGCGTATTTGGCTATTTCGATGGGGAGGAATTGGATAGCGCCGTAATGATCCGGTTTATAGAAGAGAATAACGGAAAGAAATATTTCCGTAGCGGCGGCGGTATCACTGTCTTTAGTGATCCCCAAAATGAATACAACGAAGTAATTGAAAAAATATATTTACCATTTGTCTAATGATTTTTAGTGAAGCAATAAAATTGAAGGATGGCGTTTTTCATAGTATGAACTATCATCAGGAAAGGATTGATAGAACTCTTCAAGACTTCTATCAAACTGCAATCGACCTCTCTGTAATCAATGATATGATTCCCGGTCATATGAAAAGCGGGTTGTTCAAATGCAGGGTACTATATTCCGATAAGATTGAGAAAGTGGAATTCATACCTTATTTTTTCAGGTGTATCCGAAAAGTCGGGGTAATAACTGACAATGAAATAGATTATTCTTACAAATACACAGAAAGAAGCAATTTAAACAAGTTACTGCAGAAATCCGGCTGTGATGATATTATCATAGTTAAAAACGGTTTGGTTACGGATGCCTCTTCATCAAACCTTGTTTTTAAATCACCCAAAGAGCTCTTTACCCCGGAAGATTATCTTCTGCCGGGAACGAAGCGCAGGCTATTGCTTGACCGAAAGAAAATCAAAGAGCAAAGTATCCGGATTGAAGATATCAAAACATTTGATTCTGTCTATTTCATAAATGCGATGATTGACCTGGAGGATGATATAAAAGTTCAAACATCGTCCCTACTATATCTGTAAAATATTTTATAAATGGATTATTCATTTACTATTATTTGCTGTTTTCCTTCTTTTAATGGATATTCTTTTCCTTTCCAGATAAAGACCCCGCTTGTTCCGATTGGTAAAGTAAGGTTAGCTGTTGGATTTCCTCTTTTATCTACTATGTACGCTGCCGTTATATTTCCTAACGGATGAGGCATCGTGCCGGAAACTTCCTTTAGTTCACCCAACGAAGGGGCTATCTTTATTTTATTGAAACCGGGGGCATAACTGTCTATTCCTAATAAAATACGATAAAATTCAATATTAGGACTTGCGCCCCAGGCATGACAGTCGGAACGGGAAGGCTCCGGCATTTCGGCCCAGGTGGTAAGCCCCAACGCCATTTGGTCTCGCCAAATTTGAAGGTTGTTCAATAATAAATTGCCCAAACCGGCTTTATGTAACGCTTGATGAAGGTAATAACGAAAATAAATCGTAGCCTGATTCAATTCTTTATCAGCCAACGTACGTTTCATAACTTCCGCGGCCTCTTCGCCTTCTACAATACCGGCAAGGATCGTTAACGCATTCACATGTTGGGAATAGTTGCGATGATCATGTGTATCGGCAAATAATTTTCTCGAATCATCCCAGTATTTCGCACGAATGGTAGAACGTATATCCGAAGCTATTTTTTGATAATGGGAAGCCATCGCAGGCAAACCAAATGACGTTTCCATTTCAGCCGCAGCATCCAAAGCCAGGATATACAGTAAATCCTGGAAAGAAGAATTGCCTTCTTTCTCACGTATGGGCTCGCCATTAGAGAATCCTGCCGACCAGTCGGCAAAAAACCAATGAGGAACAAATCCTAAACTAAAATCCGGTTTCAGCCATTGTTCATACCATGCAAGAACGCCCCGATAGGCTGGAAGTAATGTTTTCAAATAGGTTTCCTCTCCCCTATACATCCAGAAATCATGTCCCATACAAACCCACCAAAGCGAAAAGGAAGAGATAAACTGATGCAGGCCTGAAGGATAACGGCTCATAGTTATACCATCTGCCACAATGGACTGCCTTCCTTGCTCAATGGCATTCTTCACCATAAAGGAGTCGCGGGTATTATACATACTGATCATGGCTTGTATACGCGTATCCCCAAAATATTGAAGTTGTTCGTAATAGGGACAATCCATATAGGTTTCATTCGCACAAAGCCTGGCGGTAAGCCAACCTATATCCAACATTTTACCAAGCTCCGGATGTCCGGGGGCTGTAAAGGTATATTCATTTTCAAAAGGATAAGCAGAAAAAACACCATATAGATCATCTATAATCAATGGTTCGGACGCCGTAGTAACACGTACATCCACATAACGCCAGGTACGCCACCAAAGTGAAGTGAAATTCCTGTCTTCTTTACCATCGGCTATTATTTTGTCTTCATAACCGATAACTATTTTTCCGTCTATTATATCCCGATGTCCTTTTACATGCAGAGAATATGATTTAGTGGTAGATGCTATCTTTTCTTCATAAAGCGCTTCGGCATATCCAATGGTAATTTCGGCGTCTTTACCTTTACTATATAGTAAGCTGAAATAGCCGGTAGTTAATTGTTCGTTGTCTAATAATAATCTGACGTTAGTATTGGCAGGAATTGTTATTTTAGAAGAGCGTTTCGGAAAATCATCCGGACAACTAATACCGTCGGTCAACCGGACGCTTGCCAATCGTTCGGTTTCCATGGTCATAGGAGGTATAGGAGTTGGTACCAATAAACGCCCCGGATAGTCGCGAGCGCCTTTTGTAGCCCCATCTATGCCCATACGCGCTTTTACCCATGCTGAATCGTCGTATTCCGGTAATTCCCATCCCCAGGGATAAACAGCCGAATCCAGCAACTCACCCGGTCCTACTACATAATAGCCTAAAACCGTCCCTTTTTCCCAGGGGCTATATCCCTTGTTTTTAGTACAAAGCCAGGTAGTATCTGTATTTACCACTCTCTCTGCGTCTGTATTTCCCTGTAAGATAAACCCGGTTTGATTAAAACTAATTTGCGCTACCGGTTTCTTCTCTGCATAATTCCATACAACAGCCGCTAAAGTATTTTTTCCTTCTTTCAACCAAGGGGAGAGATCAACCGTTTCAAAATTCCAGTTATAAATATCACAACGGGCAGGCCCCAAAGACACAAAGGTTCCGTTTACATATAATTTATACCTGTTATCGGCCGATACATGAATAACAAATGTTTCCGGAACTTTTTCCAAATCAAATGATTTTCGGAAATGATATACTCCAAAAACATTCATCGGTTCATTAGGCAATGATACCCAACGAGCTCCCCAACGTCCTTCAAAAAGAACCGGGTTGATCTTTGACTGATTATATCCTTCCAAACGTATCTGGGAAGAAACGGATACTGTGCAAAATAATAAAATAAATAGGGTTAGCAAATGTGTTTTCATGAGAGTAACTATTATTTCAAGGCCTTTTCAATACAATTCATTAATTCGGTAAATTCATTTTCGTTAAATCCCGTATCTGCAAAGATAACTTTCCCATCCTTTCCTATCAAGTACACCCTTGGGATAAGGCTTTTGGCAAACTTCCCATAAATAGCGCGGTCTTTATCCGGGTATAAAGGGAAATCAAAACCTTTCTTTTCATTATACGTAGCCAATTCGGCATCGGAATGTTCACGCCCTACAACCAACAGCCTAAAACCGGCATTGTCTTTATATTTCGGCCAAAGGGTTTCCTGAATAGCTGCTAATTCTTTCTGGCAGGGAGGACACCAGGTGGCAAAAAAGGTAAGTAAAACCACCTTTCCTTGCACGAAGGATGATTTCAACTCAGCACCATTATCCGATACGATGGTAAAAGCAGGCATCATATCACCCACTATTACGATATCACTCTCTTCCTGTGCAACACACAGAAATGTTAAACAAACAAATAAACCGGCAAATACTATCTTCTTCATGATTGTTTTTATTGTAAATGTTGTGCTATCTCATAACCGGCTCTTAAGGCCTTCAGGTTCATATTCACAATATCTTCTCCTTTTCGTTCGAAAATACGGCGAACACCCTCTTCTATTTTTGCATAATCTATTCCGAGGAAGGGAGCAGCAGCACCAAGCATCACGATATTGGCAGCACGTACCGAACCTGCCTCTTTAGCAATCGCTTCTACATCTAAAACCACTTTTTTCGGAAGTTTTTCCAATTCAGCATTCACTTCCTCTATCGCGGGATAATTAGGAATATTGATAAATGGCTGAGCGTTTGTAACCACCCAACCTTCTTTTTTCAAATAAGGAAGATAACGAAGGCTTTCCATCGGTTCGAGAGAAATAATCAAATCCGCCTGTCCTTTGGGAATCAAATCCGAAGAAATGGGTTTATCGGACAAACGAAGGTTGGATTGTACATCTCCTCCTCGTTGACTCATGCCGTGAACTTCCGCTTGTTTCATATACAGGCCTTCATTTAATGCCGCTTCACCTATTACAGCAGCAATAGAAAGGATACCTTGTCCGCCAACGCCTGATAATATAATATCTACTTTCATTTTTTAGTTGCTTTTTTCTTTCTGGTTAATGTTTGGATGCACTCACGACGAGGGATTAAAACAGATACTCCTTTATATTCAATTTCTTCGCGGATAATTTGTTTCATCTCTTCATAATTCTTCTTTAAAGGAACCATTACACGGATATGTTCCGGTTCAACTCCGATTCCTTCACAAATAGCTTCCAGGCGTCCGGTGCCTGCCGAATCTTGTCCACCGGTCATCGCCGTCGTTTCATTATCGGAAATGATAATCGTAATCGTTGTTTTCTCATTTACACAATCCAACAGACCGGTCATACCCGAATGGGTAAAAGTAGAATCGCCTATTACGCTTACAGAAGGAAATAATCCCGCATCCGCCGCTCCTTTTGCCATAGTAATAGAAGCTCCCATATCAATACAGGTATCTATCGCACGAAAAGGAGGTAAGGCGCCTAAGGTATAACAACCAATATCGCTGAATACTTTCGCATTTGTGTATTCTTTCAACACTTCATTTAATGCCTCATATACATCACGATGCCCACATCCGTTACAAAGAGCCGGCGGTCGCTGTTCTACCACTTCCGGAATAGCATAGTAGGCGGTAATTTCTTTCCCCAAAGCTTTGCCTACTGTATCTGGAGTAAGTTCACCATCTCGCTGTAAGGTACCATCAAGTCGGCCATGTACAATTATACCTTTTCCCAGAAAACCTTTCAATTGTTCTTCCACTACAGGAAAACCTTCTTCCAATACAAGAATCTCCTTACACTCATCCGTTAATTTTTCAAGTTGTTTCCTGGGCAATGGGTATTGACTTATCTTTAATACTGGATGTTTAAAGCCATCGGGATAGTTCTCCGATAAATAATTGAAAGCAATCCCTGTTGCAATAATACCCAAAGCCTTATCAGGAGCATCGTAATATGTATTATATCCCGATGTTTCGGATTCCTTTGTAAAAACAGGCTGCGCTTCCAATAATACTTTCAATCGTTTACGAGCTAAAGCCGGTAGTAAGACAAACCGTTGGCGGCCATCTTCCGGGAAACGCATCGAGTTCTGTTCTTTCATCGGACGACGAACAACCCCCGAACGAGAATGTGCCATACGCGTAGTGATGCGTAATAAGATGGGGTATCCTAACTTCTCGGAGAGTTCAAAGCCATCATACACCATGTCGTAAGCTTCCTGTTGATTAGAAGGTTCTAACATGGGAATCATAGCAAAATTACCATAGATGCGATTATCCTGTTCGTTTTGAGAAGAATGCATAGACGGATCGTCGGCCGTTATGATAATCATACCACCATAAATACCACTCATGGCAGCGTTCATAAAACAATCGGCCGCCACATTGAGTCCCACATGCTTCATACAGCAAAGCGTACGTTTTCCGGCATAACTCATACCCAAAGCCGTTTCCATAGCCGTCTTCTCATTGGTACTCCATTTACTATGGATACCCCTCTCTTTAGCTATAGGCGACGACTGAATATATTCAGTAATTTCGGTAGAAGGAGTTCCCGGATAAGCATAGACGCCTGATAAACCCGCATCAATAGCTGCTTGTGCTATCGCTTCATCTCCTAAAAATAAGTTTCTTTCCATCTAATAACTTTATTTATTACTTGTTGTTTCTTTTTTCGAATGGTCAAAGATACAGTTTTTGAATGATTTCCGTTATCGAATCTTTCGCCTATTCAGTTCTGCCCTATATCGTTCAGCATTCCGGTTATGTTCAGCAAGTGTAACGGCAAAATTATGACGTCCGGAGAAATCTTCCTTTGCGCACATATATAGATAATTATGTTGCATATAATTCAATACGCCATCTATTCCCTTGATAGAAGGAACCCGAAGCGGTCCCGGAGGTAAACCGGTATGTTTATATGTATTATAAGGCGACTCTATTTCAAGGTGCTGGTATAAGACACGTTGTAAAGAAAAGTCGCCAACTGCAAATTTCACCGTAGGATCGGCTTGCAGAGG
>JAISDJ010000262.1 GCA_031264865.1 Tannerellaceae bacterium
CAGGCAGGGCGAAATTCGCCTTCAGGATTTCGGCAAGCGTTTTAATCCGGAACGGGTGACTGTCCGGTTGTTCCTTACTTGCATCCAGGCGGTAAAGTTTCAGCAGGGAGTTCAGCAGGGCGAACATCCTGCCTGCCGATTGCCGGATAGCTTCACTGTACCGGATGCGTTTCTCTTCCTGCCGTTCACTGGCTATCAGTTCGGCACAGCCGTCAATGGCTGAAAGCGGCGTCCGTAAGTCATGGCTCACAGCCATCATCATCATCTTGTGGGCTTTGAGTAGCATTTCATTCTTACTGCTAAGGGACTCCAACTGCAACCGGACAGCCCGGCGCCGCATGATATCGCGCATGATGAAACAGTAAAAGATAGCCGACAATAATATGGCTCCTACGGAAAGGTATGATATATGGCGGAACGATTTTTCACGTACTTCTTCCATCTTTTGCGTGTCCTTCTCCATTTGTAATGCCGTTTGTTCGAGATAATGTAGTAGTTGGGAGAATTGGGCGTTCAGTTTTATGTCTTTCGCATGGAGGCTGTCCGCGTATAATTCGAGCAGTTGTTTGTGCTCCATATTTTGTACATGGAACTCGCGGTGGAGCGAATGGAGCATCGAAGGGAGTTTACCGTCGGAGGTCCGGCGTTTATCTTTTTCTGTATTTTCCGGTAACGGTTCCGTCCGCCAGGCTATTGTACGTATACGAGCTTCCATCAGGCTATCCATCAGGACAAAATCAACTTGCAATCCCATCATTACGGATATTTGCCGTTGTTTTTCTATTAATAACAGGCAGACGGTATCAATGCGTGCCGTTTGCAGCGTATCTGTCGAACAGGTGCGTAGTTCCTCAAGGGCGGCTATCGCTTCGGCTGTCTTTATCCGGTAAGCTTTGTATTGTTTATCGTCCATGCGATAGAAAAAACTGTCAAAAAAAGACAGTTCCAGCAGTTTCTCGAAAGTATGGTATACCCGTATCCTTTTTTCTCGGAGCAGTCGCTCGCTGTTTTCCAATTCACCGGCAATACGGTGTTCTTTCCATACTTTGTCTGTAACAACTCCCAGCAGGATTACTAACGGAATGTATCCGGCCAGGATTTTCAAAAAGAGCGGATGAAATGTTTTCTTCTTGTTCATTTTTCAATTTTATAATGAATAATACGATGTAATAAAATCAATTTCTATTGGCGTCTTATTTCTTTTTCAGTCACTTCACGGTTTAATGAGCGAAGGTTTTTTTGTGAGGGAATAACGGTTTAAATTTATTTTTGTCTTATCTGATATTATATGGAATCAAAAGGGAAGACCGGTTTCGACATTCCTGAATCTTGGCCTCTGTTACGGCCAATATTCAGCCTGTATACAGATATGAAAATCATAGTGTATTGATATAGAATATAAAAGAGTATTCTATATGCTCCAAAAGGATCGGGGAAGATGTGTCTGTTGTGATACATTTTCTTTTAAATAATACGATTAACACCTGTTTTCGGATAGTCGATGGCCTTATATTATAGAAGCCTCAATACCACCATAGCTTATATATCATCCCTGATACCGGGCTTATTATTATTTGTGTGTTTGCCTGTGTTTCCATGGTATGGGTTACACACATATAAAACAAGAATTGCCCGGAATTTTGTTTCCATGTATACGGATAGCTGATTAGAGTTTTTTTCATTTCTTTTTTTAATAAGTTATCGTCGTCTTTGTATCTTTGGATCTAAGTTTATTGTCTTCGCACAGGCTGAAATTTTAAGATTGAAAAAAAGCAAGCATCTTTCTGGCGTTAAATCTGATGCAGGATATTTCCCAAAATGAATTTCTCCGGCAAAGAAATCAAGGCGCGAAAATACAAAAGATTTTAGTATCTTTGCCAAAAAATTCAAAAAAATTATACGTAATTTATTTGAAAGTGACTTATGATTATACAAAAACAAAGACAGAGAGCCTGTTGAATATTCACTTTAGGTAGTGTAACCCTCTCTCTGTATATGAAACTATCTGAAGAAAAAGGAAGGGAGGCAATTATCAACGTAAAGACAGACAGTCAATAAGAAGAATATAAAGGTGTAATAATCGATTTTTGGAAAAATTCGGGTTGCAAGTATAGGAGAAACAGCAAGTAGAAGGTCGAGTAGGCTCGGATATTACACTTCGAAACTCTCACAGAACCATATGTGGATCTCTCGCCTAACAGGGTTCTTTGAAGAAGATACAGAAAGTAGATTCCTTTTCATAGACACGTTGTAACAGCATGGTCAGGATGTGTATTGGAGATGAAATGGTCATTTTTTCCGTCAATGGATTCATTAAAAATATAACTATACAAATCATGTTGACTTTTAAAATAAAATACTAACTTGCGGTTGTATACTTATTTCCTTTATACTTTGTAGCCGAATGAGAAAGCTATTTTATGTATCACTGACAGTTTTTTGGGTGTGTATTCTCTTCTTTGGCTGTACTAACGGCACGGTCAGGGAAGAGTTGGCTTGGGTGGAAAACCTGATGGAGAGCCGCCCGGATAGTGTCTTAGCCTTGTTGGATTCAATACCCTCTCCCGAAAAAATGAGCAAAGCTCATTATGCCGAATACTGCCTGTTGCTTACTGAAGCCCGGGATAAGAATTATTATACGTTTATGTCGGATTCGCTGATACGGGTGGCAGTGGTATATTATGAGGGTGTGAAAGACGCCCGAAAACTATCCAAAGCGTATTATTATATGGGGCGTGTCCATCAGGAACTACAAGAGATACCCTATGCCCTGGAATATTACCGGAAAGCGGAACGTGCAGCCGGAGTACATGTTGATGACACAAAGCTGGCGTCGCGCATATATAATAGTATGGGAAGCATCTACACCCAGTTGCATCTTTATGCCGATGCGATGGTTGCTTATGAAAAAGCGGAACATTATCTCTATGCTTGTAAAGACTCTGTCGGAGTTCCTTTTGTATGGAGGAATATAGCCCGCATTTATCGTGTGACGGAGCAATCAGATAGCGCTGTTTTCTATTACCGGCAGGCGATCACATTATCGGAAAGGGTACACAATCAGAAAGCCTTACTTTCTTCTTTGACGGAAATAACAGGTTTATATATTGATACCGGGGAGTATAGTGAAGCGGAAATCTGTTTGTCTGAAATATCGATGCTACTATCTGATATTTCAGCTTCGGATCAACTTAAATTGATCTATGGCCGTTTTTATCAGCATACGGGAAAAGGCGATTCTGCTTTATTTTATCTTAATCAAAGTTTACAAAGTAAGGATATTTATACAAAAGCTGCTTCTTATTATAGATTATATCAAATTGCCA
>JAISDJ010000004.1 GCA_031264865.1 Tannerellaceae bacterium
CAAGGCGTCTTCACTGAACACCTGCCTCAAAAAATCCATATCTTTTGTATTATAAGCGGTGCGAAAACGTTCGCACTAAGACAATATTTTCATTCTCCGTTCTGTTTCTACCACTCGCCCGCATCTCTCCATTCCTTCCGATAGCTGGCTATCCAGCGCTAACCGGAAGTCTGTAATCTTACCACTATTATTAAATTCGACTACGGCCTCCTGATAGGTCCCCGATCCAAACTCTTCTCCCTCAGGAGTAATAATAAGCGGTATCTGCCGTACCATAAATCCGTTTTCAAAAACCCAAAGACGGTCTACCACTTCTTCATCGTCACAGTAGAAATGGATATTAGACCACAGCATAGCCAACGATTTGGTTGCAAAATCATTCATATCCATATTCACTATTTTCAGCTCACGGTTACTTTCCTGCGCGGCATTGATTTCCGTAAGGACTTTTGAAAGGTTTGCTTCCATTTTAGACACAAGCGAGGTATTTGTATAACTCTGATCATGAGTTATTACCACATTTACCTGGGCAGCGTTCGCCAATATGGCATTCAAAGCGATCGCTATAAAAATTATACCGGTTCTCATTTTCTTCATAATCAATTCTATTCTTTAATTTTAAAACAAATAGCCCCACAACCTTTATAGTTGGCCAGATTGTCCGCCTCATTCGTGCGTAAATTTATCCGCTCATCTTTTTCAGCGCTCAGGAGAGCTTCAATCCGTCCTTCCCGGTTGTAGACAATCATACAATAATTTTTCACCTCTTTTATTGATGCGTATTTATTGTAATCCGTAATTTTATCTTCTCTTTTTAACTTTACCAGACAAGGTTCTATATCTTCAAATAAACGAATACCCAATATTTCCGTAAGAATATCGGCAGGGATCACGGAAACCGTTTCCTCCGAAAATGTTTCCTCTTCAGTTACAACGGGTATATTATCTGTTGTCTTTTCCAAAACCGTCACATTATCAGCAGGAATGATATCCGCTTTTGCCACATAAATGAAAGCGCGGTACATATCTCCTCTGGGCAGATCCACTTTATTCCATTCATCAGAAGTATTACGCAGAATGATATTCTGTGCCCCTTTCATTTTTTTATTTTGTTCTACCCATTCGTTAATATTACTGTGCAGGATTTCTTCCGCCAATACATAAGCTTCGTCCAATGTGGGTTGCGTAGCTTCCGCA
Source organism: Tannerellaceae bacterium (assembly GCA_031264865.1). Taxonomy (GTDB): domain Bacteria; phylum Bacteroidota; class Bacteroidia; order Bacteroidales; family Tannerellaceae; genus DFXE01. The sequence continues at coordinate 1,198 of JAISDJ010000004.1, forward strand.
TAAATGTATTTATCGCTTTTCTTGATGCTGTTGATTTTTGATTTTTTATCATCCTGAGCGTTCAGGGAAAAACCGATTAACAACAGGCAGGTAACTATTCCTATTATCTTTTTCATCATACTCACTACAGTTATTTTAGTTGAAAATACTTATCAGAGACATTGTGCATGGGGATATAGGCATACAGCCGGGCATCTATCCTTCCCTCCTGTTTCCCGATAATCCGGTAAGGAACATCTATACTCAGTATATGATTATAACCTTTCTTTTTATTCACCATAAAAACCGTTCCCTTTAAGGATGCGCCATCTTTGGATTTGATACCAAAATAAGCCGTACATCCTTCCGAAAGGCAATATTCGATCCACTGTTTCAGCTTTATTCTTATTTTCTCTTCTTCATACCCATACTTGTCGAAAGTAAGATTAAGATCAAAATTCCCGGAAGTATATGGAGAAAGCATCATATTCGCTATACTTTGATTGATTTTCAGAGAATCGTGAATCAGCATATACCCATCCCCTTCTTTCACATAATAAAGATCATTTCTTATCAAATCTATCAGATAGCTATCCCCTCTGTCTGTAAAGTAATCATCCGAAGTATCAAAATTATCAGCGGGTTGAAATCTTTCGGCCTGCTCGCCGTCCGCCTCATAACGTTGTATATTCCGGAGAAGATTATTCTCCAGTTCCAGTATATTACATCCGCTCAGAAGTTGATAATCCATTTCAAATGAAACAGAAAGCAATTCCTTTCCCATCCGGGTCCATGAAACCTCATACAATTTTGACTGTATATAACTTTCCTGAAAGGTTTCCGTACCGTCAAAAGAGAAAATCGCATCTATATCTCCATTGATATATACTTTATCGACAAACAGACGGACGGCAGGATTCGATCCGGACGGCAGGCGTAACTCCAGAAAATATCTTTCTAAGAAATCGTAGACCGGAGACGGATTTTGCCAACGTATATTATCGTTTGTAAATAGCCAAAATCCGATATGCTCCACCTCCTGCCACCGATTCACACGAACAGTTACCGGATGGGATTGGAATGTATATGAATGATATGCTCCGGGAGATAAACGTTCTATTCCCGACAAATCCAATTGCCCGGCCATTTCTTTCAGGCGATTTGTCGAATAAGTAATTCCGGCGCTTTGTGCATAAACACACAAAAAGATATTTACCGGAAAAATCAATAAGAAGCTATATCTGAGCATTTGTTTCATCCGAAGTTATTTAATCGCCATACTTTTGCCGTCTTTTTGATACCAGGTCACCAAATTAATTCTCCCCTCTCTGAACGAACCGGTAATCTTATCTCCGGGTGAAGCCACATAGTCTTTATCACTGACAATCTTGTGGCTTGTCGTGTATTCGATTGTCCCGTTACCATGCGGCTTCCCATCTTTAATATCTCCCGTATACTTTCCGTAAGGGTAATTTATCGTTCCCACATAAACTCCCCCTTCGCTTCCGCCTGGGGGAGGAGCTGCTACCGCAACAGTTACAAGACATGTAGCCGCATATTCTCCATCTTCGGTTTCTACCAGAATAGATGTATCCCCTGCTTTTAAACCCGTTACAACTCCATTTTCCACTGCGGCAACGTTACTATCTTTTGACGTCCACTTTAAATTTCCTTTTTTTGCTTCGGTTGGAAAAATAGTTGCTGTCAATATACCTGTTTCGTTAACAGATATAACAAGACTTTCCTTATCCAATACAATAGAATCTATTTTTATTATTTTCACTCCAGGATCCTGTGAAAGAGAGTCGATTACTGTATCTCTCCCTCCTGGTTCTCCAACTGAACTGCTCTTTTTGGGGAGAACAAAGAAATATACTGCTGTGCCAAGTATAATCAGAGCTGCAACGACTATCCCTATTATCATTCCCCGGGGAGTTGGTGGTTTGGGTGGAGGGACTTGCCGCATGGGTTCTTTACATTCTTCGCAAACAAAGTCTTGTCCCATCCTTATTTTCTGTATCTCTTTACTCTCGCATTTCGGACAAGGTTTTCCGTCTTTGTCACGATTGGTACAAACGCCATATTTGTACCTGTCACGTTCACTTGCTTTTGCCATATATTCTATAATTTATTGTTTTTTGGTTATTAAATCCAGCGCTTTTTGAGCTTCCCCGCCATATTGTTGATATTTCGGAGAGGTTGCGCTCGAACATTCCTTGCTTACATAATCGCGCATAACGGCTTTTACCTTATCCATCATCGCTGTACGTTCACTCACTTTCAGAGTTGGGTTTTTCAAGATTTCATCTACTTTCTCCTTAATCGTATCCAACAGTTCTTCGGTTAGTTCATCACTGGTCAACAGTGTTGTAAATTGAGTTGACAGGAGTGTTACAATTTCAGAACCAAATTTATCAATCGTAACAACACACCATCCTTTTTCTTCGCGTTCATTTTCACGAATAAGCAAAATGTCGTTGGCCGCAGCTATGAAAAAGTAGGGAATGAAGTCTTTCGGAGTAATTTTTTCTTCGCCCATCAAGCCCGGAAGTTCAGTGCCATCTCCTTCGCTATGAAGCAATACACGGGCTTCTTTGGCTGCAACTTCATTTTTGTTGTTCACCATATCGTTATACTCGCGCTCATAAGAGGGTAGCCAGGCAATAGCCCGCATCGGGAAACAGTATTTGATAGAGAGCACTGTAATTTCGTTCTTTCGCTCGCTACTCGTATCAAATTGCAAGGTATATCCGGCAGAAGTATTTCCGAAAGCGCCAAGCAGGTTTTCTTTTAACTTTTGCACGAATGTTTTGAGTGAATCATTCCCTTCGTCCGTAGGCATGGTAATCAGGATAGCTTTACGATTGATTGCCTCAGGATGTAATACCGGATTTTGGTCTTCGTTATTTCGTAGCACCTTCGACAGTTGGCCATCATCTAATTTCAAAAATGTTCCACTCTGCCTGATAACCGTAGAGGCAAAGTTGCGGATATCCGTATCGGTCTGCAATATCTTTTGTAATTGTTGCAGAATATTAAGCCCCAGAATCCGGTCGTTCTTACAGTCCTGATCATGCTTTGTTCGTATTTCGGGACTAAGTTCAACGTCGAATATATCGAAAATAGCATCTTCGGAAGTAGTAACTGCCAATTCGCTGAAGTGAGCATACGTACGGTTGCCGGCTATGGCTTTGCGAATCTTTCCGGCCCATGTTTCCTGTTGATTTCTGTCTAAGAGGAGTGCCTGCTCAAATTTTGTCATTTTATCATCTTCGCTGATTTCTACAATTGCGCCGGACAGGTCAGCAATGCCCTTTACATTTTTATTGCGGTCGGCAATACGCATTTCGGCGGCATTCATCGATTTGAGTAATACGCCAATGAACTCACTTACTTCCGTACTGAATCCTTCAAACGCCGTGCGGAGTTTACCCAGCAGTTTTCCTTTGAACGCTACGGCAACGCGTTTGGTGCGAAGCGCATACAAGTCTTTCAGGATTAACTGATGGTCGGAGTAGATACGAGCCGACTTCCCGGTTGCCCGTTGAAGCAGCGACAAATGATTGTATTCGTAGTTGTTATCATCGGCGGCTACTTCGTTTTGTTGTATTTTATCGTCAATGACAGCGATATCATTCTCTACCTTATCTCTCAGTTCTTTAATATGTATAAGCAACACATCACATATATTCAGCAGGTCTTCCAGCGAAAGGCTGCCTTCATACCATTTTGTGTATAAACTCTTTTCAATGCGTTCTACGATATAGCCGGCCTGCTCTTTCTGCAGTTTGTCGTCAGCTTTATCATTATAGTAGGCTTCTACACCCTGCTTGTTGCGAAAAGCGTTTTTGTAGGTGTCGGAACAGAACCCTTCGAGGAATCGCAAGGGTTCCGGGTCAACACCTTTGGCGTCATTATAAGAGTAGCTGTTTGTTGTATCATTCCAGAAGTTTTCTATACTGCTGCAATATTTATCGGTATCAAAGATCTTCTCTTCGAGCATCAGGTGATTGTCGTCCAACAACCATTCACGCAGATTCTTATCATTCAAATAAAGCTCGCGATAATCTTTACGGGCCGTTTCCTGCACAAATCCGAAATCATCCTTATAGTTATTGTACTGCATCTGCCACAACACACGTTCTCCTACCGTATAGGTTATATGCTCCATAATACGTCTTTCAGGGTAGATGATGCGTTTAATGCCGAATGTATTAATCGCTTTCGTACGAGCACGCTCTTTGTCGGTCCCTTTGGATTTCTCACTGTATTCTACACAGAAGTCATCAATATTTTCCAAACTGTATGAACGCAAAAAAGCATCATTGATGCCATTTTTTTCTTCTAAAAATAAACGAAAATAAACGGCATCAGCCAATAATTGCGGTAATTCGGCAAATGAGTCAACGGTTACACCATTCTCATTTACGTTGGAATAGAGCATTAATCCAAATTGCATATAGGGGATAGGATCCAAACTTACATGTTCATTCCCGCGAATAACATCCGATGGTAAAAAATGGCAGATATTGAGTGCGCTCAGCTCTCTCAACGCAGCATAACCATTTTGATGATATCGCCCGGCCTGGCAGCCGGAAGGAATATCCAACTCCGGCACCATGGCATATACCACAATGTTGGCATTCTTATAAGTTTCTTGTGTTCGGGTTTGAGCGATTACATCAATAATAGCACCCGAACCGGTACCACCGGCCAGACCGGTAAATATATGTATATTTACATCATCTTTTTTTGTAATCGTTTTCAACCTCTCATGTTGATTTTTTAATGCAAAAAGATATTTGTTGCAGTTGGCAGCAAAAAGAATGCGCCCTGCACGGCGTTTCTGTCCGGCGGCTTTACCTACCTCTCCCAATGTATTTTTCATCGAGGCTCCATTTTTTACAATGGTTTTCAAGCCGGGGAAGTTGGATACATTATCTATTATCCGTCCTAAATCCACCGATTTAATATCTACAAATTCACTCTCCGTAAACGAGGCGTCTTTCCCCATCACCCGGAAAGAAGAGTCTCCTGCAACCATCATTTCCCGGGTAGAATCCACATAAACATAGCCAATGGGTAGCTTTGTCCGTTCATCATCATTCGGAAATTCCTGATAAATGCGTTTTCTGATAGCTTTTAATACTTTACCTCCTGTTCCTCCCAGACCAATCAGGATGTGATTTTCTTCCATGTTCATATTTAATACGATTTTTGTTATTTGTTTTTTTAATAAGATAAACTTTTCTTGATTTACTATCCGCTCTGTATATCATTGTCCCGAAATAAGTGACCTGAATTACGATTATCGCAATCAGAAGGGCCCACCATATAGTGTTTAATTTCCTCGTAAACCCACTTATATAAGAGTCAAACAGGGAATTGATAATTTGTAGTGTTTTTTCTTTTACGGATATATTGTTCGCACTAAGAATAGTTAAGATGTTTTGTGTGTTTATTTGAGTAAAATCGATGTATTTCAGGTAATCATTAAATTCACCGGTAGCGCTTACTATTTCTGATATGGAATTGTTTATCTCATCCTCTACTGCCTGTGGATCAGTATTGGATTGCAATATAGCTGTAAGGTTGTCTACCATATCACTTTTTTCTATTATCGTCGTTTTTACAGCATTAAGCGTATATTCTATTCCCGAAATGGTTGCCGACACGGTTGATAAAAAACAATCACTATTGACCGACAAACTTTAAAAAATATCAGTTTTTATTTATATATTGTTTATAATCAATGTATTATAAATGCTATTTCTTGTTTTTAAAAAAGTTACCCCCTCCTAAAAAATA
>JAISDJ010000037.1 GCA_031264865.1 Tannerellaceae bacterium
CCCGGCAATGGCGGCGTATTGGAAGAAACAGACGACCTGATAGCCGTTTCGACCGTGAATACCGGCTACTCCAACCCATTGGGCGAAATCAACCAGGCCTGGCGCGAAGCATCGATGAATGCCAATATGGAATCGATACTGACCGGATATGCCGACCCCAGGCTGTCGAAATACTTTCAACCGGCTACCGGCGAAGGATATGCAGGCGAATACCGGGGTATCAGGCAAGGCACGGGCTTCAATCATACACGATACATAAACCATTCCGGGCTCACCATCAAACAATCCGACAACGCTACGCTAATGACGGCATCGGAAGTATGGTTCCTGCGGGCCGAAGCCGCCTTGCGGAAATGGACGGCCGAAGACGCCGGCCATTGTTATACGAAAGGCATTGAAACGTCGTTCATCCAATGGGGGATAGGCAATGTTTCCGGATACCTGGAAAGCAATGTCGCCGCTGCCGACTACATCGATACGTTCGACCCCGCCTATAATATTGAAGCAAGATGCACCGTTTCCCCCAAATGGAAACCCGAAGCATCCCACGAAATTAAATTAGAAAAAATAATCACCCAAAAATGGATAGCCATGTTCCCCGAAGGATGCGAAGCCTGGGCAGAACAGCGCCGTACGGGCTATCCCCGCCTTTTCCCCGTCCTCACAAACAGGAGTGAAGGAAAAATCGATACAGACCGTATGATTCGCCGTCTGAATTTCCCGGCAGGGATCAGAAGCGCAAACCCCACCCAATACGAATCCCTGTGCAAAAAATTAAATGGCCCCGATACCGGCGGTACACGCCTATGGTGGGATGTAAGGGAGGAATAGTTAACTACTTTTCCGGTATTCCATCGGCGACATGCGCATATGCCGTTTGAAAAACTTTCCGAAAGTAGACTGGTCGGAGAAATGTAAGCTGTCCGCCACTTGCTGTACGGTAGCCTGGGGAGCTTTCAGTAATAGCTTTGCTTCTACAATCAGGGCATCGTCAATCCATTTATTGGCCGATTTTCCCGTTATCTCTTTTAATACAAACGATAGATATTGGGGGGTAATAAATAGTTTCTCAGCATAAAAGGTAACGGTATGTTCTTCTTTTGCATTTTCGGAAAGTAATTGCAGGAAGCTGTTTATTAACTCTTCTTTCCGCGAAAGTGTAGGGCGCACCCGGTTTTCCTTTTTTCCGACCAATATATTGGCCAGCTCCAGTAAAAATGCTACAAACCCATTCTGTAATACTTCTTTATGAAAAAAATGGGTACGTAAACGTATCTTTTCCTGAAGCAGTTCGAATGCTTTTTCCAAATGCGCGGTTTCTTCCGGTTCAAACTTCGTAGTCGGGTTTTTCCTCAGCACCATATAATTATACATGGAAGGGCTTCTTTTTGCCGTATTAATCTCCTCCAGAAACGATTTGTCAACCACCAGCAATTTAGCCTTAAAGCCGTTATCCGCCCTTGAAACCTGAAAAACATGCGATGGCATAATCGTAGCAAACGAATTAGCTTCGAGTTTATGCGGGATATAATCCAGGCAAAGATTGCATGTCCCTTTCAAAACCAACAGCATCAGGATAGCGTTCAAACGTACCGGTTCCGTGTATTCTCCGTTCTCAACTCTTTCGCCGGAAACATTCGCATCAATATCCGTTATCGTAAATACATCCTGAAAATTATCCGATCCGGTAATATGATCATTTATTTCATTGATCTTAATAAGAGGTAGTTTGTGCATAAAAACAGTAGTTATTTGTATCCTATTAATAACAATTCGTCTTTCAGACCGACAAATATACATTTTTTTTTGAAACAGATAGCTTCCACCTTTCCCGTAGAAGTTGTAACGTATATTCGCAACTTTCGTGCTTAAAAGGCCATATGCAGGCATGAAAGTCGCCGAAATTGGGGTTTGAGGTGAATTTGTGGCTTTTAGCATTAGGAGAAATAAGAAATTTTACTTATATTTGTCCTGCAAAAAATAGTTAGAGAAAGATCTTTCGCTCAAATTTCTTGAGAGTAAGTTTTTTACTACTTAATTTTTTCATAAAAATAAATTAATAATTAAAATTAGAGCCGCCGGGAAGTTGTGAAACTGTGCCTTGCGGTTTTTTTGTTACGCATAAAAATGGCTCTCTCAGGTGGTTTACGTATACTGCTTCCACCTTTCACCGCTCACCGATTGACAATTCACAACCTGAGTTCGATATAACCAGTGAACGTTCTTTCAAAAATCCGTTCCGGATTTCGGTTTTTATCCCACAATGATCTACCCCCTACAAGTACTTTTTTCACTTCTTCTTTCAGCTTTCAGTTGGCTTGTAAATACTTGTGTATAACCGGCTATGACTGAAAGGAGCATCTTTCAGCCTCCTTTCAGCCGGAAATCAGAGTAGAGCGAAAAGAAAAAAAAGTCTTCGTAGTGATATAAAAAAGTCTTCCCAATGGTTTACCAAAGATATCATACTGTTTTTCCAAAGACTTCGTGATGTTTTACTCAAGACATCGTGATGATTTTTTTTTTTGAGGGAACGCTCACTCTTTCGCCAACTCCTGTTTTTTGGCTGAAAGCGGCTGAAAGGTCGTTCTTTCAGCCATATCCATTTACACACAAGTATTTACAAGCCGTCTGGAAGCTGAAAGGAGAAATGAAAAAAGTACTTGTAGGGTATGCGGGCATAAAAATCATCGAAATTAGGGTTTGGGATGAATTTAGGGCTTTTAGTATTAGGAAAAACAAAAAAAAATACTTATGTTTGCCTCGATAAATGTATAAATAAATTAGAAAAAGGTTTTTTACTCAAATTTTTTGAGATAAAGTTCTTTACTAGTCAAATTTTTCATAATAAATAAATTTTTAATGATAAAACTTAGAGCCGCCGGGAAGTTGTGAAACTGTGCCTTGCGGTTTTTTATTACGCATAAAAATAATTGTGGATTTAAGGATAGATAAGATATGAGAGCTTTAGTATGTATCAATTTCTTTATATGGAGTATCTGTATGTTTATGTCGGCAAAAACGTACACGATTACTTCGCCGGATAACAAAATAAGGATGAACATCCGGGTTGATGATCAGGTAAGCATTCAACTATTGAATTCGGAAAGGGTCGTTTTAGACTACTCCGATATTGATTTAACTGTAAATAACCGGAGCATATGTGTAAATCCTCAGGTAACAGGAACAAAGAAGTCTTCTGTCAATAATACAATTATTCCTGTTGTTAAAGTAAAAACAGAGCGGATTGAAGAGGCCTATAATGAGCTTATATTGACTTTGAAAGGAGGATATTCAATTGTATTCCGGGCATATGACCTGGGAGCGTCTTACCGTTTTAAGACAAACCTGAAAGCAGAACAAGCGATTGTTAACGAAGAGCAGTTGGCGTTGAATATACCGGCATCCGCCAATGGGTACCTGATGCAGGAAAAAAGTTTTTCGTCCATGTCCGAGGCTCCATACGTTTGCCGTAAAATCAATGCGTATGAAAATAACTCCTTATATAGTCTGCCCGCTTTGTTCCGGACGGAGAACAATGACTTCCTGCTTATCACAGAATCGGATATTTACGACTATCCGGGGTTATGGCTTTCTTACGAAAAGGGATTGTTTAAAGGCGTATTGCCTCAAAAAGCCGTACAAACAAAAGACGGGAGTTGCGTGGATGAACGCTTTGTTACGGAAAGGGCCGGTTATCTGGCGGAAACAAGCGGCAAAAGAGCGTATCCCTGGAGGGTGTTTGTTGTGACAGACTCCGAATCTAAGCTGATTACCAATCAACTTGTTTACCTGCTCGGCTCTCCGGCTCCCGAAAGTGATTATTCATGGATACAACCGGGACTGGCAACCTTGGATTGGTGGGGGCGAAGGAATATCTTCGGAACCGGTTTTAAAGGAAATGTAAACACAGAGACGCATAAATATTTTGTCGATTTCAATAATAAATACGGATTAAACTATTTTGTGCTCGATGATGGCTGGTCGGATGCATGCGATTTGAAAAAGATAAACCCTGAGTTGGATCTGGATGAATTGAGCGTGTATGCAAAACAAAAGAACGTCGGATTAATCTTCTGGGCACATGCGTTTGCCTTGAAGCAAGACATTCCGGGTTATCTTGACTTTTTTAAATCAAAGGGGGCGGCAGGAATTAAAGTTGACTTTATAGAACGGGATGATCAGGAAGCAATTAATTTGTTTCATGATATTGCCCGTGAAGCGTTGAAAAGGGAGTTAGTGATAGACTTCCATGGCGTATGCAAGCCTTTCGGACTGAATCGTACCTATCCGAACGTACTGACAAGCGAAGGCCTTATCGAGTTTGAAATGAATGGGATAACGGATTGGGCAAATCC
>JAISDJ010000052.1 GCA_031264865.1 Tannerellaceae bacterium
GGGAAAACGCTTTTTATCGACGAAATACATAAGTATAAAGAGTGGTCGCGCGAACTGAAAATGATTTACGATTATCATCCGAAATTGAAAATCGTTTTTACCGGTTCATCTATTCTCGATATTAACAGGGGTGCTGCCGATTTAAGCCGCCGGGCTGTAATGTACCAAATGCAAGGTCTGTCATTCCGCGAGTTTCTGGCAATGTTCAAAGGTATAAAACCGCCCGTTTTTTCCTTACAGGAAGTGATTACGCACAAAGTGGAAATACCGGAAGTAGAACACCCTCTGCCATTGTTTGAGGAATATCTACGGTGCGGTTACTATCCCTTTATGCAAGAAGAGGATTTTTCGATTCGCCTGCAACAGGTTGTATCGCAGACATTAGAAGTTGATATTCCACAATATGCAGATATGAATGTGTCGACAGGCAGAAAATTAAAACAATTGATGGCAATTATTGCCCAATGTGTTCCGTTTAAGCCTAACTTCACTCAAATTGCTTCTGTGCTGGAAACGAGCCGAAACAACATTGCTGACTATTTTCTCTCTATAGAAGAAGCTGGATTGATTGGACAGTTACGAGATGCAGCTGGCGGAATAAAAGGGTTCGGAAAGGTAGAAAAAGTATTTTTAGACAATACGAATCTGCAATACAGTCTTATTCCCGGGTTACCCAATATTGGCAATGTCCGCGAAACGTTCTTTTTCAATCAGTTGAAAGCAACACACGATATTTTTTCCTCGCCCGTTTCCGATTTCCAAATAGGCGATATAACCTTTGAAGTGGGAGGGAAAAGTAAAACCCGGAAACAAATCAAAGATGTTGAAAACGGATTTGTGGTAAAAGACAATACCGAGTTTGGCTATTCAAACATCATTCCACTCTGGCAGTTCGGGATGTTGTATTGAGTTGCTATCATCTTTCCTCAAAACCATCTATCTGTTCCGCCTTACTTTGTATTCCTTTTTCTACGGCTTTTTCTATCGCTTCGCGGCGTTGCTTGCGCAAGTACTCCGATTGATGGTTTCCCGTCATGACGAGTGCAGGGGGGATGTTGCCAAATTCAGCTTTATACTTATCCAGCAAAACAACCATCTCCCTGGCTTTCGATGAATTCGTTTTAAAAAGATTGAGCCTTTCTGCCGGATCGTTTCTTAAATCAAACAATAAGGTGTCGTGGGCCGCTGTTGAAGTCCGCCAGAAGTTACCTTTGATTTCGCCTTGCGGTAGCGAGATTTTCCAATCACCGGCTCTCAATCCTGTCACGTCTTTATTATCTCTGAAATAGGCATACACATCGCTGGTCCGTTTTCCTTCCTTCAGTAACAGGTTAGACAGGTCATAACCATCCAGGCGGATACCTCTGGGAATATCGATACGACACATCTTGGCAATCGTAGGAAACCAATCCATTGTAGAAATTATATCATCTCTCTCCGCCGGAACTATTTTACCTTTCCAACAGGCAATGGTAGGTATTCTGACTCCGCCCTCATAACTCGTTGTTTTACCTTCTCTCAATGGAGAGGCTTCTCCGCCCAAGGGACCTTCTTGCAGCCAGGGTCCATTGTCACTGGCAAAGACGATGAGTGTGTTTTCCAGTACGCCTTGTTTTTTCAGCTCTTTTACAACTTCGCCCACGCTCCAGTCTATTTCCAATACGGCATCGCCATATATTCCTGTTTTGGACTTCCCTCTGAATTCTTCGGAACAGAAGATTGGGACATGCATCATATTATGTGCCAGATAAAGAAAGAAGGGTTGTTCTTTGTGTCGCGAAATAAAACCCTTGGCTTCCGCCGTATATTTTTTTGTCATTTGCGACTGGTCTATATGAAACTCTTCCACCTCATTTCCACGCAAGTAAACCTGTGCTCCCATATCATTGCTGTATGGAATACCGAAATATTCGTCAAAGCCGTTCCGAAGTGGTAAAAACTTATCCCTGCTACCGAGATGCCATTTACCAACGATTCCCGTAGCATACCCGGCAGACTTCAGCAGTTCGGATAAAAGAAGCTCTTCTTGTGGAATACCAGTGTAGCTATCCGGATAAAAAACGCCCTGAATCCCCATACGGGCAGGATAACGGCCTGTAAGCAATGCGACACGGGAAGGACTGGATACGGGAGAGGCCGAATAAGCATCCGTAAACCGTATCCCTTCCTGTGCTAAACGATCGATATTCGGGGTAGACCATTTCTGTTGCCCATAACAACTCAGGTCCGAATAACCCATGTCGTCAAGATAGATAATTACTATATTGGGGCGTTCCTGTGCATTCATGTACCCCCCTGCCAAAGACAACAGAGGGGTAACCATTAGTATATGTTGTATTTTCATCTATTAATATCCCGGATTTTGAGTCAGCAGATCGTTCGCGTCCAAAACAGCTTTCTGTATTGGGAATTTATAGTAAGTACGTGTAAACCTATTTGTAATGCGCGAATAGGGGTCGCGATCCTTGAACGAGTTCATTATTTCCTCTACTTTTTCGAGCCTCACCAGATCATTCCATCGATGGCCTTCAAAGGCCAGTTCCTTGCGCCGCTCCTTCAGCATGGCATCTAATGCAACTTCTTTGTTGACTGTTGCGGCGGAAGGTAAGTTTTGTAGTCCGGCGCGGCGTCTGATTTGATTAATAATAATAGTTGCCCCGTCCAGATCGGGATTTGGTTTCAATATCAACGCTTCAGCCTTCAGCAACAGGATATCAGCATAACGGTATTTAATGTTACTGCTGAATGAAGACCGGAATTTATACATATGCGGATAATGATCGGTGGTGTATCCCCAATCACGTGGCGGATTAAATCCGAGCTGCGTACCGCCGTAATATACGATTGTTTCAGGGTAACGTTTATCGCCGCTTTCACTTTCGTATAAGTCGATGAGTTCATGCGTGGGAAGCACCCAATTGGCAAATGTCACAAGAATAAAATTGTCAAGTAACGGACCAAATATCTGATTGTTGAAGCTACCTCTGTCACCTGCGGCAGAAAATTGTATTTCGAAAATGGATTCTTCCGTGTTACGGCGTTTGGCATTTACAGCCAGATTCGCCGGCCCGGGAGGATTTGTTGGGTCTTGTAGTTGTACACCGAACAAGTCGCCGAAATTTTCAACCAATGAAAATCCAAGACTGCCCACCTGATCGCAATACTGGATTACTTTATCGTAATCTCTGAATGACGTGTTATCCGCATATAGTTTGGCCAGTAAGGCACAGGCCAAGCCTTTAGAACAAATAGCCTTGTTACCATTATCCACCGGTGCATCCGGCAATGCGGCAAGGAGGTCTTCCTCTATCTGTGCATAGACTTCCTCTTCCGTATTCTGCTTAGGAAAGTATTTTTCATAAGCTTCGCCTATATTTTCGGCGGTGATGTCGCCCGCTTCGACAATGACAACCGGAACGCGGCCCCACAACAATGCCATATCATAATAAAGCATAGCGCGATAAATCAGGGCCTCGGCTTTATATTGCCTGCGCTCTTCATCCGTAAGTGCAGGATCAGGTACATTATCAATGTTCGAGATCAGCTTATTGGCAAGGGCAATGTTTGCCATATGACGATTCCAGCCACGTTGCAGAGGTGGTTTAGACATCATATCCGCCACATCGTTTTTTTCAAATCCCGGAGGCGCTCCGCCTTCATTTCCCGCGTATGCATTATCCGAATGGATTTCGGCAAATAAGAGTACGTCTTGATAGAAATGTTCACATTCTTTCAACGCGATGTACATCGATTGCCTGTGCGCAACAACATCCGCTTTATTGGTAAAAGCCAGCCCTACTTCCATACCTTCGGTAATATCCGAATAAGCGCCGACCGGATCATAATTAAGAGAGCAAGATGATAACAGGATCAAAAGTCCTGCTACAAGAAACAGCTTATTCCTTTTCATATTGTGGTAATTTAAAATTCAACATTTATTCCGAACACGAATGTTTTACTATACGGATAAGTTCCCCAGTCTATTCCTTGGACACCGCCGACATTTCCCCATTCATTTACTTCAGGGTCTGTACCGGAATAGTTGGTAAATGTAACCGGATTCGTTGCCGTGAAGTAAGGTTGAAGCCTCGTTACACCTATCTTCTTTAGGAATTTTCCCGTAAAATTATACGATAACGAGACATCTTTAACCCGAAGGTAGCTGCCATCTTCTACATAATAAGATGAGTTGGTGACGGCCGTTCCGGCTTTAGGTATCGTTGTGATGTCGCCAGGCTTTCTCCACCGATTCACTACACTTGCGGCCTGATTTCGCTGAGTAGTCATCGATTCGGTCTCTATTTTCGAAGCATTATAAATATCGTTTCCACTAGAACCTTGCAAGAAGACGCTAAGATTAAATCCTTTCCATGAGAATGTATTGGTCATACCGAATATAAAATCGGGATTGGGGTCGCCTATATAGTCACGGTCATCTGGTGTAATGCCTTCTTTTCCGTCGAGGTCTTTATATTTCAGTTCACCGGTTTGTGGGTCGACGCCTTCACAAATATAGCTGTAGAATCCACCGAGTGGACGTCCCGGTTCGTTGCGAACGATATTATCCCTCAATATCTCACTGTTGATGTAAGCGCCATAATATACCTGTTGTAAAGCAAGACTCTCGAGCCGGTTTCGATTGAACGACATATTAAAGTCGGTCGTCCACGTAAAAGCGCCTTGCAAATTGCGGGAATTGACAGCAAATTCGAATCCTTTGTTGGTCATTACCCCCTCATTACGAACAATACTACTGGCCGCTTGCCCTGCCGGAAGAGAGACATACATCAGCATATTGGAGGTACGTTTGTTGTAGTAGTCCATAGCAACCGTGAGTTTGTTGCCAAAAACCGTGAAATCAAGTCCTATATCCATTTGAGAAGTCGTTTCCCATGTCAGATCCCTGTTCCGAAGATTATTTACCGAAATACTCGGAAGGTCGTTACTATGTCCTTCAACAGTCCAGTCCGAACGAACCACATTATACGTCTGGAGGTAGGCATAATCACCTACACCCGACTGATTCCCGGTTTGTCCCCATCCTCCACGGACTTTCAAATCGTCGAGCCAGGTTAATCCTTCCATGAATTTCTCTGATGAAAGTCGCCATGCAGCCGAAAACGAAGGGAAAGTTCCCCAGCGATAGTTTGGATGCAACTTGGAAGATCCATCTTTACGGACATTAGCAGTTAACAGATATTTGCTTTCAAAATTGTATGCAATACGTCCGAAGTAAGACATAATCCCCCACTGAGAGGCATCCGAACCTGCATTGTTCCATGCTATTTTATTGGCTGCATTCAGCGTATGTATATCACCATTCCGGAAATGGGTAGCATTCACATAGTTTTGAGACCAATCGGATGTAGTCCATGAGGTACCGACCATGGCCTCAACGTTATGCTGTTTACCAAATGATTTATTATAGGTAAGCACATTATCCAGCACCGTCAGGGTATTGATACTCCGTGCATCCGAACCAGCCCCGTAATCGATCCTGCTTCCATGAATGCCCGGTTCTTCATCAATATAAATAGGAGGACGGAAAGACGTACTTACTCCTTTTCGCCTGTCTAAGGTAAATTGTGTTTTCAATGTGAGTTCCGGCAAGAAAGATATTAATAAACTTTCCGAAGCAATCAGACGGTCTTCTTTCGAACGGTTATTTTTGCCGTTTTCCATGGCTTCCACCGGATTCGTAAGATTCAATCCGTTAAAGTCGCGGTTGTAAGCGCCCATTGTTTCATCCCAGACAGAAGCTCCCGTCGGTAGGTTGATAGCCGACAACACAAAACCACCTCTGTTGGCAGGCAACCCGGTGGCTATCCCGTTTCCGGTATAGTCTGAATAGGATATATTGGTATTGAAGGCAAGCCATTTGCGTACTTGGTTGTCTACCTTTGCCCTGATACTGTAACGATTGTAGAAGGTTGAATTGATAATACCTTTATTATCCAGATAACCTGCCGAGAAAAAGTATCTCATCTTTTCGTTGCCATTGGAAATGGAGACCTGATAATTCTGGGTAACTCCCGTACTATAAATCTCCTTATACCAATCCGTCACATCACCCGCACCATAAATAGTAAATCCGAGTTCGGACATCAGATCATCATATTGCGCTGCATTAAGTGATTTTATTTCATTACTTAGGTTACTGATACCGATCTGCGTGTTAAATGTAACCTTAGCCTGATCTTGTGCTCCCGACTTGGTGTTGATAATAACTACTCCGTTTGCGGCACGAGATCCGTAAATGGCGGCAGAAGATGCATCTTTGAGCACCTGCATGCTTTCAATATCGGTAGGAGAGAGAAACTTAAGGTTATCCACAGGTACACCGTCTACCACATAAAGTGGGTTATTACTACCGTTGAATGAGGTAGTGCCACGCACCCGGATCATCAGTTCGCTATCGGGAGAACCGTTCGTTTGGGCAACCATTACGCCGGCTGCCTTTCCCTGAATAGCCTGAGCTGCCGAGATGATCGGACGATAGTCTATCTCTTTATTCGAGATGGACGATACGGCTGTGGTCAGGTCTCCTTTTTTCACTGTCCCGTAACCAATAACTATCACCTCGTCTAAATTCCGACTGTCTTCCACAAGAACGATTTGCAGATCGGATTGGTTGCTTATGGTTATTTCCTGCTTATTAAATCCAATATAGGAAATGACAATTTTAGTTCCCGGTGCAACCTTTAGGCTGAATTTACCGTCGATATCGGAAACCGCTCCATTCATGGTTCCTTTTTCCATAATACCGGCGCCGGCAATAGGTTCTCCATTTACGTCCGTTATAACGCCTTGAATCCCTTTATCCGGTCCTGACACAGCTTGACCGGTTTGTGCTTTTTTGTGAATAATAATATTTTTATTCCTTATCTCATACGTAACATACTGTCCTTGAAGTATCTGATTAATAACATAATCAATAGATTTATTTTGTAGACTGACAGAAATAACTTTCTGTGTATTCAAATCACCGGATTCAAATACGAAGGAATAACCATACTCCTTTTTCAATTTTTCCATGGCATCTTTTACCGTTACATTGCTCATATTGAGGCTAATATCCTGGGCAGGTAACGATAAATGAAGGCAAAACAATAACAGGGTCATCCAAATGACCTTCCTTTTACTTTCCATAAATATTCAAAATTTAGATTTAATAAAACTTATAGGGATAGTAGTAAGTTTTTATTATTTTTGTACTTACTTTCGGATTCTCGTATAATATGTAACCGAAATGACAGAGCCGGAGGAAACTGACCTTTCTTTCGGTTCTTTTCGGTTGATATCTTCTGTTCAACTGGTATTCATTTCATTTCTCATTTAAGGTTAGCAACTTTCTGTTCATTATTTCGGGCTTAGCCTGATTTCTTTTCCATTCACGCAGTATTTTATTTTACCGGTGGAACCTAACATATCAAGCACTTCTTCGATAGACAGTTCCTTTCGTATAAAATTACCGTAAAATCGCAGTTTCTCCATATCGGGATGGGTGATGATGATTCTCACATCATAGCTTCTCTCTAGTTCTTTCACTATATCCGGCAGCAACTCTTCATCGAAAAAGAGATATCCGTTTGTCCATTCGGCTGTATTGCGAGCATTCACTTTAATGATACGCATGAGGCCATTCTTTTTGTCGAGAAAAACTTTCTGTCCGGGCTCCATTTCTATATTTTCGCCTTCCTTGATATGATTCCTTACCAATACGTTTCCTTCCAGCAGGCTGATCGTGGCTTCTTCATCGTCGGGATAATTGCGGAAATTGAATTTTGTTCCCAGCACATTGACTTGTATTTCATCCGTTTTTACGCTAAAGGGTAATTTTTCATTCCGCGCCACCTCAAAATACCCTTCCCCACTCAGCGCCACACTCCGGCCATTAACACCAAATCCCTGAGAATAAGAGATCCTGGAACCGGCATTCAGCCAAGCCAAAGTTCCATCCGGAAGATATGTTTTCGTTCTTGAACCCCATGGCGCCTCAATCACAATATCCGTAAAATGGCTTTTCAATTGTTCGTTTCCCTGCCTGAACGAAATATAGGAAACGACGACCAACAAGGCGATTGCTGCTACCGACTGCCACAGTATCCGTAACGAAATTTTACGACGGGGAGCCACGTTTTTCTTTTCGGTATGGGCCAAAAAGCGATGATAAGCTTCGTTCTTGTCGAAATTTTCCTTATCGGATAAGCAGCTCGCCGAAAACCAGATTTCTTGCATACGCCGGAATTGTTGTTCGTTTTCCGGCGACTTGTTTATCCAAGTCTCCAACTCTTTCAATTCTTCTTCCGATATTTCCTGAGAGAAATAACCGGCAATCAAATCATCTATATGTGAATTTTTTTTATCCATGTTTAATATATGACGAAAAAAAAGAGAATGAGGGTAGTGAATAACCCTTCTTTTTTTTCAGAGAATGACCAGACAACCTGACACGATTACCGGTAAGTAGTTGCCCAATTCCTTGTTTAAACGCGAAAGAGCATTCTTTATATGATATTTTACCGTATTGACCGAAATAGCCAATTCCCTTGCTATGGCTTCATAATCCTTTCCTTCGTAACGACTCTTTTCAAAAACTGCACGACATTCGGCTGGCAATCGTTTGATTGCCGAATGAATTTCGGATTCCAGTTCTCTTTCCAGAAGGATAGCAAGAGGATAATCTTCTCCTGCAATAGAAAACAGTTTGTCTTCAGGATTATCAATCTCGGAAAAGTTAACCTCTCTTTTCGCATATTCCGACCGGAGATGACTGACACACCGATTCCTGACCGAACGTACCAGATAGGCACGGAGCGAGACGTTGATAAGCAGCGTTTCGCGCTTTTCATAGAGATGAAGAATCGTATCATCAACCAGTATTTGAGCCAGATGAGCATCAAGAAGATAGGCTAATGCTATTTTGCACAGCAATACATAGTGACGATCGTAGAGGTATTTATACGCCCGGTTATCACCATCTTTCAAACCTTGTATAATTTGTTGCTCATCACTATCCATATAATAATATCGCAGATAGAACTTTCATAGCTTAATTTTATAACGAAAATAAGAATATATTTTATGTTCATCACAATGCGATATGTATTTTTTCACAACCTTTTTCGCAAGGGGGTGCATCTCTTTGCGAAAAAGGTAGGCATGATTTTTTTAACACACGACAACATTTCACTCCGGCAGTTCGGGAGGTTGTATTGAACACTATATATTCTACTATATTTACAGCGTGATATTTAGCCAAAACTACCAATAGAATCGGTTGCTATCTATACGCCTTAGCTGAAATCGTTCTTATGTTTCGAATGGTTTGTACCCTGTTGTGGAATTTGTACAGGTAAATGCGGATATAATATCTGCACATAAATTTAAAAAGAAAAATAGAGTTGCAATAAATGCTAAATCAATACTCTTTGCTGTAGAAAACACCTTCGATGAGCAAGGGAATAAATTAAAACAGTCAGACGCATTGCTAAAAAAAGTTGCTGAAACAAAATATGATCAAGCTTTCTGGGACAGCCATCCAATCGTAAAACGAACCGAAGTCGAACAACAGGTATTAGACGATTTTAACCGCCAAAAATATTTTGGAACCATGAAAATAAAAAGCAATTAAAATCGTAATTTTGTCCCTGAATTAATTGGATGAGACATGCGAATTGAAGAGAACTACTCGCTTTTAGCGTATAACACATTTCATTTACCGGTAAAAGCCCGATGGTTTATGGAGTATGAGAATGAAGAGGAACTGGGGCGTATCTTAAGGGATGAGTATTTCCAGGAATGTATTTCGTTGCATATAGGATGTGGAAGTAATCTCTTATTTATTAATGATTACCGAGGTATTATCCTTCACTCTCAAATAAAAGGTATCCAACTAGTTGAAGAAAACGAAAATACGGTATTGCTACGGATTGGCGCTGCCGAGATATGGGATGATGTGGTAGCATATGCCGTTTCAAAAGGTTGGGGAGGAATTGAGAACCTCTCTAATATACCGGGAGAGGCGGGAGCAGCAGCCATACAAAACATCGGAGCATATGGCGTGGAGATCAAAGATGTAATCGAAAGGGTTGAAACGTACAATCAACTTTCTTTTGAAAAAAGAATATTTACCAAGGAAGAATGCCGATATGAATACCGTTACAGCTTTTTTAAAAATGAGCATAACGAACCACATATTATAACCCATATCCTTATCCGGCTAAACAAAAAACCTGTTTATACGCTTCAATATGGTACTCTGAAAGAAACATTGGCCAACTACTATCCGGCTATAACATTAACCCATATCCGGGAGGCTGTAATTTCTATCCGGAAAGAAAAACTGCCTGATCCCAAGATAATCGGTAATGCCGGTAGTTTCTTTACAAATCCTTTTATAACAAAACAACATTTTGACAAACTAAAAGTGCAATACCCTGACATGCCATTCTATCCAGCCTTAAACAATAGGATTAAAATCCCGGCAGCATGGCTGATTGAGCAATGCGGATTCAAAGGGAAAAATCACGGACAGGTAGGTGTTTACGACAAACAAGCGCTGGTACTTACGAATCTAGGCGACGCTAACGGACATGAGATAGCGCTGGTAGCCGAAAGTATCCGGGCGGCCGTAAAAGAACGTTTTGACATTGAACTGACACCCGAAGTTAAATACGTAGATTGATGAAAATTACTTTTTTAGGGACAGGAACTTCCCATGAAAGTATACAAGAAGCATTAGAAAATATCAAACGAATACAGCCCAAAGCCTCTTATTTAATACATATGAGCCACAGGATAGGTTTACATGCCGAAGTGGAAAAAGAATTACCGCCTAATGTTTATCTGTCGTACGATGGTTTAACCGTCCATTTGTAATATTATTTCCGAACAGGAGTACAACCAGTGTAATAGACCCACTCTCCTTCCCTATTAATTCGGAAAGAGAGTTTGATAGAAGAATATAAGCCTCTTATCCGGGTAGAAATAGTGTCTCCCATTGATTTGTACATAGCAAGAGACTTATCTTGTTCATAAGGTAGAAAACCATAACAACAAAAATTCTCTTCACTCAAAAACAAGTCTGCTGCCAGCCACTTATCTGTAATCCGCCATTCAGGCGCTTCTTGTTCCAATACATACAGGTTCAAATCTTTTATCGGAAATATAATATTTAAAGGAGCATTCGTATCAAAAGAATAACGTAATTGATTCATTTCTTCGGGGAAAGATGTATCAGGATTTAACTGTTGTTCGGCTACTTTTTCCAATAGTTTTTTACTATAACTTCCTACCCAAACGCCATTATGTGTAAAACATCCAAAAAACCGGCCACCCACATCAGCATAATAATAAAACTCCGTCTCGCCTATTTTCGTTTTTAATGGTTTATAAGCTTTAAAATGGCCTTTCAGCATTCTTTCAATGGCATTCTTCATTTTATCTCCAACCTGAACATAGCAAACAACGCCTTGTGAATGAAAAGATAACACAAATGACTGCAATAGTTGGCTTTCCTGAACAAATGAAAGGAATAAAGAAGGTATTTGGGAAACGAAAATATCATACAACGCCTGTTTTTCCAGTATCATTCTGTTAAATACAGAGGGACGATTCACTGCCAACAAGGCATTTACATCAGATGGTATTACATTATATATATCTATTCGGGTAGTTGATTGCTGTATTTTTATTGACCGGATATATCCTCCTATAGCCAATGACATAATCAACAAAGCAAGTAAACTGATTAGTATTTCCTTTAAATACGTTTTCATTTTGGCTTTAGAAAATAGTTACACCAAGGTTTCAAACCGCAAATATCACATTTAGGGCTCCGTGCCGTACAGGTATATCTTCCATGTAGAATCAACCAATGATGCGCTTTTGCAATTAATTCTTCAGGAATATGCTTCACCAGTTCCTTCTCCGTTTCTAATGGTGTTTTACTGTTATTCGTTAATCCTATCCGATTGGAAACACGGAACACATGGGTATCAACTGCCATTGCCGGCCTGTCATATACTACAGATGCAATCACATTAGCCGTTTTTCGTCCAACACCCGGCAACTTTTGTAATTCATTTATATCAGAGGGAACAATGCCGTTAAAATCATTGATAAGCATTTTTGCCATTCCCACCAGATGTTTCGATTTGTTGTTAGGATAAGAAATACTTTTAATATATTCGTATACAGCTTCAGGGGTAGATACAGCCAATACTTCAGCCGTAGGAAAAGCTTCAAATAAAGGAGGGGTCACTATATTTACCCGCTTATCGGTACATTGGGCGGATAAAATAACGGCAATAAGTAATTGGAATGGATCTTTATAATGTAACTCCGTTTCAGCAATTGGCACATTCTCTGTAAACCAACCTATAACACCTTTATATCGTTTCTCTTTCCGCATTTTATGAAGAATTCTCGTGTGTTTCTCCCCGGGCACGGTTAGAAGCCCGGGGAAATGGCAAAATGATTTAGGTTCTCAACTTAATTGGCAGACTCGAACTGTCTCAAAAAACGTATATCATTTTCCGAGAACATACGCAAGTCTTTTACTTGATATTTTAAATTAGTAATACGTTCAATTCCCATGCCCAAAGCATAGCCGGAATAAACAGTACTATCTATGCCGCAATTATCCAATACATTAGGATGTACCATTCCGCAACCAAGTATCTCTACCCAACCGGTATGTTTACAGAAAGGGCATCCTTTCCCCCCACAAAGATTACAGGAAATATCCATCTCTGCCGAAGGTTCCGTAAACGGAAAATAGGACGGACGTAAACGTATCTTCGTATCCTGTCCGAACAATTCTTTTGCAAAGAAAAGTAATACCTGCCTAAGGTCAGCAAAAGAAACATCTTTATCTACATATAAAGCTTCTACCTGATGGAAAAAACAGTGTGCGCGGTAAGAAATGGCTTCGTGGCGGTATACACGACCCGGACAAATAATACGGATAGGAGGTTGTGTCTTCTCCATCACACGCGTTTGAACGGAAGAAGTATGTGTACGAAGCAATATATCAGGAGTATGTTGAATAAAAAATGTATCTTGCATATCACGGGCAGGATGGTCTTGTGCAAAATTCAAAGAAGAGAACACATGCCAATCATCTTCAATTTCAGGACCTTCGGCAATACTAAATCCTAAACGTCCGAATATATCACAGATTTCCTTTTTCACGATCGACAAAGGGTGGCGGGTTCCCAAATTAACAGGATAAGCCGTACGAGTTAAATCAATATCATCGTCAATCGTTTGCGTATTGATAAACGTATCTTTCAATTCATTAATCCGCTGTTGGGCCCTTTCTTTCAATTGATTCAAGTGTTGTCCCACCTCCTTTTTCCGGTCGGCGGCTACATTACGGAAATCATCCATCAATTGAGATATTTCACCTTTTTTACTAAGATATTTGATTCGTAGCGCTTCTATTTCATCCGCATTCGTTGCTTTCATCTCCTCTACTTCGCGAAGCAACGCTTTTATCCTATCAATCATTTCCTATGATAATTTCTTTAGACGAAACAAAGGTAGCCTTTTCTTTCTATAACACAATCATTTCTTTTGTTTTTTAAAAACCCTTTCTTACCTTTACATTATGTTAGTTGCCAAAAAGCGATGTTGATTGCTATTCAGATACAAGCCGTTGTTGGTACAATATTCTTTATTCTTTATTGTATCACGATTTTAGAGTTGGTGTTGGTTATTATTACAGAAAATAGAAATCCGCTAAAAACCATCCCTTGGGTCGTGGTTTTACTATTGCTGCCCGGCCTCGGCCTGATTTTTTATTTTTTCTTTGGGCAAGACAACCGTAAACAACGAATTATTTCCCGTCGAACGTATAAACGTATCATGAGGCATCCGCAAGCGGATAAGCATCATCATGACCATTGCATAGTACCGGAACAATACAAACCTTTATCCGTTTTATTAGGACATAGTAATCGATGTGCTTTATTATATGGCAGTGAAATCACCACTTATACAAATGGACAAGATAAATTTAACGCCCTGATTGAAGAATTGGAAAAAGCGACACACCATATCCATCTGCAATACTATATATTCCTCAATGATGAAATCGGTAATCAAATCAAAGACATACTGATAGCAAAGGCTAAAGAAGGGATTGAAGTACGTGTTCTTTACGACGATGTAGGTAGTTGGAACGTTCACCCTGCTTTTTATAAAGAAATGCAGGATGCCGGTATTGAGGTACATGCTTTCCTTCGCGTTGCATTCCCGATATTTACAAGTAAAGTAAACTACAGGAACCACCGGAAGATTGTGGTTATCGATGGCAAAGTCGGCTTTATGGGTGGAATGAATATAGCCGACCGGTATACGAAAGGAACGGCATGGGGATCCTGGCGCGATACGCATTTCAAGTTTGTAGGGAAAGGGGTACATGGCCTTCAATCAGCCTTTTTGATTGATTGGTATGTAGTAAGCAAAAAGCTCCTGAGTAATAAAATATATTATCCGGCGACATCTGTCGACACGAATAATATCATGCAAATTCTTACAAGCGGCCCTACCAGTCCATGGCGTACTTTGTTACAAGCAATCATATTTATAATTGCTAATGCTAAAAAATATATTTACATACAAACACCTTATTTCTTACCTACCGAAGGACTAAATCAGGCTTTGCAAACAGCAGCATTAGGGGGAGTCGATATCCGGTTGATGTTACCTAAGCGTTCCGATACCAAAACAGCCAATATGGCATCACATTCTTTCATAGACGATATGGTAAAAGCGGGAGCAAAAGTATTTTTCTATGAACCGGGATTTCTACATTCAAAATTAGTTGTTTCCGACGATGAATTGACTTGCATCGGCTCAGCTAATATGGACTTTCGTAGTTTTGAACATAATTTTGAGATAAACGCCTTTGTTTACCAGAAAGAATTTGCATTACAAATGAAAAAGATATTTATGCATGATATTCACAGTTGTGAAAAACTGATCCCTTCCCGTTGGTTGAACCGTCCGATCAAACAACGGATATCAGAGTCGTTCATGCGTCTTTTCTCTCCTCTTCTTTAATAAAGATACTAAAATTCACCGAACCGTAAACCCGTCGTTGATTAAAATAAGGTAGTGAAGAAAAATCATACCCTTTAGGATGTTCCATTACAAAAATGCCTTCATTACGAAGCAAATCCCGTTCGAGTATAAGAGACGGTATTTGGGATAATTCATTCAATTGATAAGGAGGATCGGCAAATATAAAATCAAAGCTCTCTTTAGAAGCCGATTGTATATAACGAAACACGTCCCCACGAATCAATATCAAGTCTTCAGTCTTTAGTTCTTTGGCCACCTTGGAAATAAAAGACGCATGCAATCCTTCTTTTTCAACAGCTACAACTTTACGACACCCTCTCGACAATAATTCAAAAGAAATGCCTCCTGTTCCGGCAAAAAGGTCTAACGCATCCAGTCCGTCCCAGTCAAGCAAGTTCTCTATTACATTAAACAGGTTCTCTTTTGCAAAATCTGTTGTTGGTCGGGCTTTGAATGAGGTTGGAACATCAAATCTACGCCGTCCGTATTTCCCACTTATAATCCGCATACCGACAGTAATAGTAAATCCATAGGAGCCTGTAATATCTCTCCTCCCATCAAATAGGCTTCGGAAGGTATTTCTATTGGCTTAACATGTTGCAAATATACTTGCAAAGACTGTGTCAATTTGCTGCATAAAGAACTATCTCCTGCTAACGAAAGCCGATCATGTAATTGATCCATCTTCATTTGTCGCCATATGTATAATATATAGTACAAAAGATTATCATCAGACTGATCAAAAACAAAAGAATTAACAAAAGATAGATTTCCTTCCGAAAAACAACTTATATCTACTATATTTTCATGTATAACAACAAACATATGTCCAAACTTTTCAGCTAGGCTCTGTTTTTGAA
Source organism: Tannerellaceae bacterium (assembly GCA_031264865.1). Lineage (GTDB taxonomy): Bacteria > Bacteroidota > Bacteroidia > Bacteroidales > Tannerellaceae > DFXE01. The sequence goes on from JAISDJ010000052.1 coordinate 15,954, forward strand.
AAACAATAAGCTGAGGAGTCAAATAATTAACATATATAGGATTGGTTAATGATCGGGAACAAAACTCATACACCTCTTCTTCCATATCATACACAATTTTCACCTCTTCATTTCCCATTGAATCACTCAATGTATGCTTCTCTTGTGATGTAAAATTAAATCTCAACAATTCGTTTTTTTGTTTTTCTGAAAATAACTCATCGGGTATAAGGGTATAATGAGGCGTTACAGAAAGAACATAGGTTCGTTTATATGGCCAAATCAGACATTCGTTTGCAAAGAAGGTTTCTTTCAATGAGGTGGAATAAGGTATATTCCTGTCAAAATTTATATTTCTGAAAATATAGCTTTTGGTTTCGTACGGATTATATGCAGAAAAAGAAAGTCCACCCGGCCAAAGTCGGATGGACATTATATATTTTTCCGAATGATTAATCGTAAACGTATCAGGAATACTGATCGTCATAATAGCACTTTTAATTACTCCCAGTTACCGGCGTTGTTATTAATTTCAGTCAGTGAACCAACACGTAGTCCAGGGAATTTACCTTGCTTTTCGGCTTTATCATCAAGATTTAACATTTCTTGTCTGTTTAAATCGTTTAGATATTCATCAAATTTCACTGAAGCTTCAAATACATGGATTGAATAGCCGGAACCTGAAGTAAGTGTCGCCGTATCCATATCAAACTGTAACTGTGTACCCGGCACATAACGAATTTCATTAGCCACATACTCTTTTCCAAACAATGTATCCTTAGCAAGCACCCAGAAAGTGTCACGCCTGATTAATCCCTTTTTAACAGCTTCCTGTTCCGTCATTCCTTTTTCCAACTGTTCATCCGTAAGTACACCTTCTTTAATAAGGAACGGTAATTTTTTCTCATCTAAAAATTTAACTAAATCATCAAAAGAGCCGGCATGTTCCTTATAGACATTTTTATACTCAATCTGAGCTTTACGAATATCTACCAGGCGAGCGATAATCGTTTTTTCTCGCTTTTCTTTTTCGTCCTTAAATTCTAACGGTGTCCGAATGCTTCTGACACACATATAGGTCAATAACAAGACTGCAGCTATTAGCAAAATGTTCAATGTAACTTTCATGGTTTATATTTCATTTTTAATTTATTTCGTTCGGCAAATTTAAGAAAGAATCTTAAATACACTACCTTTATCACAAAAATTATTACACACAAAAATGATAAATAATTATTTAATCCGCCAAATCCTGCACAATTTTCCTTTTGAACCTACAAAAGACCAGCAATTGGCATTGGAAGCGCTTGCTAACTTTCTATCACTACGTGATACGGATTCTCTCCTTTTACTAAAAGGATATGCCGGTACGGGGAAAACTTCCTTAATCGGCGCCTTAGTAAAAACATTGACCGAACTCAAACAAAAAACAGTCTTGCTTGCCCCCACCGGACGTGCGGCCAAAGTATTTGCCTTATACGCCGGCCACAAAGCATTTACAATCCACAAAAAGATCTATCGCCAAAAAGCTTTCTCTAATGAACCGACAGGCTTTCTCCCAGCGGAAAACCTTCACAAAGACACCTTTTTTATCGTAGACGAAGCTTCCATGATTTCCAATGAAGGACTAGACTCGTTTGCTTTTGGTTCCGGAAGGCTATTGGATGATTTAATACAATATGTATATTCCGGAGAAAATTGCCGGCTCTTATTGATAGGAGATGATGCTCAGCTTCCACCGGTCATGCAGACTGAAAGCCCTGCGCTAAACGCCGAAATACTGAAAAGTTACAATTTACAGGTTGTTACATTAACACTTAAACAGGTAGTAAGGCAAAGCGAAGAATCGGGCATTTTATTAAATGCTACGCATCTGAGAGAAAGAATTCGTGCCGGCAAGGTAGATATCTATCCGAAACTGTTGCTACATGGCTTTGCCGACATCAGGCAAATAGAAGGAACAGACCTGATTGAAACAATCTCCGCAGCGTATGACAACAATGGGATTGAAGAGACGATGGTAGTAGTTCGCTCTAATAAACAGGCCGTATCCTATAACAATGGCATCCGAAACCGTATCTTATATCGTGAAGAAGAATTATCGTCCGGCGATTATTTGATGATCGCTAAAAACAATTATTATTGGATGGATAAGCAACCGGATATGGACTTTATCGCCAATGGCGATATTGTACAAGTACTCCGTATACGTAATACAAAGGAACTCTATGGTTTTCGCTTCACGGACGCAACTGTCCGTTTTCAGGATTATGACTTGGAAGCAGATATTAAAATCCTGCTCGACACACTGCAAACAGACACACCGGCCTTACCCAAAGAGTTGAATGATAAATTATTCTATACTATTCTGGAAGATTATGCCGACATACCCACCAAAGCCGGAAAAATGAAAAAGATGAAAGCAGACCCTTATTACAATGTGGTTCAGGTAAAATATGCTTATGCCGTAACCTGCCACAAAGCACAAGGCGGACAATGGCAAACTATTTTTCTTGATATCGGTTATATCACAGAAAAGATGATGGGAGAAGATTTCTATCGTTGGTTATATACCGCCATCACACGTGCCACCAAACATCTTTACCTTGTCAACTTACCGGAAGCATTTACGGAATAAATCCTGTAATCTTTCGGAGAAGACCCATATAACTTTTGGAACTCACGATAAAAATAGGATTTATTTGTAAATCCGGAACGGTACATTATTTCGGAAACGGTAAGTTTGGTTTTTGTCAGCAATTTAGAGGCGTGTTCAAGGCGGATCGTGCGGAGGAATTCGCCCGGGGTTTTTCCTGTCAGTTCTTTCAGTTTGCGGTATAAAGTAGCTTTGCTGATATTCATAAAGTCGGCTATCCTGTTCGGATTTAATAACTCATCATCGATATTTTTGTGAATATATTCAATGATCTCCTGAATGAGTTGTTCATCGTCCTGATGCACTTCCAATCCGTTTTTCAGTTTGATGGAGGAAATACTGGAGTTGAAATATTCTTTTAGAAGGATGTGTTTCGATACCAGATTGTCGATACCCGAAATGATGTGTTTCGGATGGAATGGTTTGGTGATATACATATCTGCTCCATGCGTATAAGCATCCACGAAGTCTTCGATAGATGTTTTGGCTGATAGCCCAATGATAGGAATATAGCCTGTTTTTGTATTCGATTTAAGGGTATCAATCAGTGTAATACCATTAATATCGGGCATCATTATATCGGTTATAATCACATCGGGATGATTCTCTTTTATGATATCTAAGGCTTCTTTTCCGTTGGATGCTTCATTTATTTTGTATAAAGGGCTGAGAATATCTCTCAACAGGGCACGTATATGTTTTTCATCATCCACAATCAGAATATGCACGTCTTGGCGATTGTTTTCCTGTACTTTCCGTTCGACTATATAATTGCTATCGTCTGGCAGGATATTAAGTTTACTTATATCCTTCAATGCCGGCACAACAGCAACGAATTCTACATATTCACCCAGGCGACTTCTTACCTCTATGCTTCCTCCCAGTACTTCTACCAAGCTTTTGGTGAGGTTTAGCCCTACACCCGTACTCACTGCTCCTTTCATATTCGGAGGGGAGTCGAATATTTTATGTTTATTGAAGATTTCTGCCATCTGTTGTTCGGTAAGGCCTTTTCCCGAATTCCGGATTGTAAAATTCAAGGCGTTTTCATTTTTCTCATCTTGCCGGATATCCGCATAAATATATCCGCTACGGGGAGTATATTTGAATGCGTTGGAAAAGAGATTGAAGAATATTTTCTCTAGCGAATCCCTGTCGGAATAGAGTGAAGATACATCTTGGACGTTTATCCGGAAGTCAATTTTGTTTTCTTGCAGTATTTCCAGGTAATTATCGGAGACATATTCTGCGAGTAACCGGATATCTATATGTTCGAAATGTAACGGAGTAAATCCTGATTTGGCTTTCCGAAATTCCATTAGTTCGCTTATCAATCGCTGCATTCTTTCGGCATTATTCTTGATAATCTGCAGGTATCTTTTGGTATAGGTGTTTATTTCGGCTCTCTCCAGCAAGTGTTCAGCTCCACCAAATATGAGGGTGAGAGGAGTGAAAAATTCGTGTGCAACGTTGGTAAAGAAGTTCAATTTTGCTTCATAAGCTTTCTGTTGCGACTGTAATTCTATTTGCTCTATCAGGATTTGCCGGCTCAGCCTGATCCGGTTTCGTATGACCGACTGAGCTACATAGATAATAAAAAACAGTAATAACAGGTAAATGATGATGGCCGGTGTGCTTAACCACCAAGGATATCCTACCTGTATCTTTAATTTATAGATATCCTCGCTCCAATGTTTATCACCATTGGTGCTCTTTACCTCCAGTACATATTTGCCCGGTGGTAGTTTACTGAATGCTAGATTCGGGTTATTGCCCATTTGGATCCATTCGTCCGAATAGTCGTTCAGTCGGTAGGCATATTCACAGTTTTCATTATTAATAAAATCCTTGGAGATAAATGTAAAGGTTACATACCGTTCGTCGTAACTCAGTTTCAAGGTATTATTAGCGATACGTTCCCGTATAGGCTGGTCGGTAATATAAATACGAAGTCCACTCAGGCGAATAGGTGCATTGAAGTTTCGGAAACGGATCTTTTCCGGATTGAAATAATTAAAACCGTTCACTCCTCCGAAATAGAGGAAATCGTCCGTATCCCTGAAGTACGCCCCATCGGCAAATTCATCGTTCTGCAAGCCATCTTTGAAGGTAAAGCTCTTTATTTCATCTTTCTCATTTATCATGGCTAATCCCTGGCTTGTGCTGATCCAAAGCGTGTTATCACTTGCTTTAAGTACGCCGTGGATCGTGTTGTTGCTTAAGCCGTTACTTTCTGTGTACTGTTTTATATCCGCATTATTTTCGGCAATATTCAGCCGGTTTAGTCCGTAACTCGTACCTATCCATAGATAGTGGCTGTCGGGTAGCAGGCTTAGGATATCGTTGTTTGTCAACTGACTCTCTTTGGCTGTATCATCAATTCGTTCAATGGAGTTATCCGGGATACAGACTTTATACACGCCACCACCACGAGTGCCAAACCATACATGCGCAGCGTCGGATGTTATCGTATAAACAACATCATTATTGAGGGATTTAAGTAGATCGGATGAGATATATTGCTTAACATCCGTTACCCGGTATTTCCTGTTATTTTTCTCCAGCGACATCTTTAGCAGGCCATACCCGGAAGTGCCCAGCCACAAGGCGGAATCATTATTAGTGAAATGGATACTATAAATGGCTTTAAAGTAAGGCGTTTCGGAAGGCAAATCCAGCAGGGTCATATCGGATGACCCATTATAAAGTATATTGATCCCTTCGCCTTCCGTTCCGATAAATATATCACCCGAAGCATTTTTTACGATCGAATAGACAGAATTTGAAATCAATCCGTTTTCAATGTTGTAATATTGGCTTAACTGTGACGTACGCTTGTTTAAAAGCAGGATACCACCGCCTTTTGTACCGATCATAACCCGGTTGGGTTTCTCTTCGCAAAAGCTACGCACAGGATGGCCGGTGTGAACGGTGGCAAAGGGAAAATTGTAATCGTACAACTGGTATATTCCCTGTCCGTCACTACCAATCCACAGAATATCCTGGCTACCGTAGTATAGGGAGAATACAGACGTCCTTTCGTTTACCTCTTCGATCCACGACCATACGTTTGTATGTAAGTCGTATTCTATGCAACCTCCTTCATAAAAGCTAATATATAACGTATGGTGATTCCGGATAATCTGAGAAATATTCTTAGGAATATTGAGCGCAACTTGTTTTACAGGTTTGAGTTCCTCATTAAAGAGTATCAGTTCATTTCCCCGGCTTGCTATCAGGTATCCGTTGCTATGGAATATTCTGTCTACCGAACGGGATGTTGTAATCGGGTTGATTCCCTTCATTTTTAATGGCATATCCTTTCCGGACAGATCATAAAAACCAATCTCTCCACCTTGGAGAAGGATAATCAGGCGGTCTTTTTCGTCAATAATAAAATTCTCCAGATAATCTATGAAATCAACGGGAACAGGGGAAAAATCACCGGACAATTCATTAAAGTAAAACAATCCTTCACCCTGCACAAAACAGATCATTGTTTTATCAGAGGTAATACCAAGGATATACGATCTTTCTTGTTTTGGGGTCTTTTTTTCGGTTCCTGCATAGTACCGGGTGAATTGATCGCTTTCTCTGTCCCAGCGGTTAATACCAAAATCAGTCGCTATCCAAAGGTATTTTGAACTTTGTTCAATAATTTGCCGGATGATATTGTTACTAATCGAAGTGGAGTCGCTTCTGTTATACCGGTATGTTTTTATATCTCTCCCGTTGTAAGCATTCAGTCCGTCCCAAGTGCCAAACCACATCAGTTGGTCGGAATCTTCATAGATACAGTTAACGGCATTATTGGATAATCCGTGAATGTTTGAGATATTTCTTATCACATTTGTACTGTTAACCAACGGACAAACAATACTCCACACGCACAGCAAACTTAAAATACCTATTGCTTTTGATAAGCTCATATAGAAATCGTTTTTCATGGACTATACAAATCTATAAAAAGTTTGTCGGAAACCATGTTAAAACAGAGCAACCACATCAAAATAATTAAAAAGAAAAAAGAAAAAGGGCGGCATGTATTTTTTAAATGCTCGCATCGTTTTATCGAATCGTTTTCACAGATTTGATATGGGCGCTTTAATGTTAAAATTCAAGATGTATACTAATTTGAGAATTTAGTATACCTTTTGCTAAGATTGGGTGTATAGTTTTGCTAGTATAAATATACTAATGCAAAAGTTATGGATATAGCTAAAAGATGTGAGCGGAATCCCTTGCTTAAACCTTCCGATTTGAAAGCGGGAATTAAGGGTATGGAGATTGCCTGTCTGCTGAATCCGGGGGTTTTCCGGTTTGATGATAAGATCTGGTTATTGTTACGGGTTGCCGAACGACCTGTTCAGAAAGAAAACAAAATCAGTTTTCCGGTTTATAATAGTACGAGAGAGATTGAGGTAGTGTCTTTCGATACGGATGATCCCGAGTTGGATGTTTCAGACCCTCGTGTGATTAATTATAAAGGACAGGATTACCTGACTACCTTATCTTATCTTCGCTTGGTATCAAGTAACGATGGTGTACATTTTAAGGATGAACCGGATTTTCCTCCTCTTTTCGGAAAGGGTGAACTGGAAGCTTTCGGCATTGAAGATTGTCGTGTAGCTACTACGCCCAATGGTTATTACCTTACGTTTACGGAGGTATCTTCGGTGGCCGTAGGTGTTGGGTTAATTCATACCACGAATTGGAAAGATTACACGCGTCATGGCATGATATTCCCTCCTCATAATAAGGATTGTGCGCTTTTTGAAGAACAGATAAACAACCGGTTTTATGCCCTGCACAGACCCAGTAGCCCCGAATTGGGCGGTAATTATATATGGCTGGCGGAATCGCCCGACCGTCTTCATTGGGGAAATCATACCTGTATTGCTACTACCCGTAAGAATAGTTGGGATTGCGCGCGTGTAGGGGCAGGAGCCTCTCCTGTTAAAACATCGGAAGGCTGGCTGGAAATATATCATGGCGCAGATCATAACCACAGATATTGTCTGGGCGCGCTGTTGTTGGACCTGAAGGATCCTTCCCGCGTGCTGGCTCGCAGCCGGGAACCGATCATGGAACCGCTTGCGGCTTACGAACAGACCGGTTTTTTCGGAAACGTAGTCTTTACCAACGGACATCTGGTAGATGGCGATACGATAACGATGTATTACGGAGCCAGCGACGAAGTAATATGCCGGGCAACATTCTCTATCACCGAAATACTCGAATCATTAAAATAAGGGATAAAGATGAATAAACTGAAACAGGAATATTTGTTCTTTAAACAACAGGCGCCCAATATGCGTATCCTGTTACTCACCAATATGTGTTATGCACTGGTATTGCCGGTTGTAGAGATATTTGTCGGCGCCTATATTATGCGGAATACCAGCGATCCGGTAATGGTTGCCTACTACCAGTTGATGATGTATGTTGGTATCGTTGTCACCTCGTTTATAAATGGTTTCCTACTGGATAGATTCAATGTTAAGTTCCTCTATGCTGCAGGCATATTGGTGAGCGGACTTTCCATGTTTGCCATGATGATGATCAAATCCCTAGGCTTTGGCGAGTTGGGAATTGCAGGATTTACGATGGGAGCCGCGTCGGGTTTCTTTTGGACAAATCGCTATTTGCTGGCGCTGAATAATACCCGGGATGAAAACCGTAATTATTTCTTCGGTCTGGAATCCTTCTTTTTCACCATCGCTTCTATCGGTGTCCCGTTAATCATTGGGGCCTTTATCAGTCAGATAGACGGGAAGATGCTATTCGGTATCCCGGTGAATATCAACCAGGCTTACCAGTTTGTAACGGTAATGATCATACTGATTACCCTCATTGCCTGTACAATTTTATGGAAAGGAACCTTTGAGAATCCAAAGGAGAAAGATTTTCTGTTCGTCAGATTTCATCTCCTTTGGAAAAAAATGCTGCTATTATCTTCGTTGAAGGGAATGGTGCAGGGTTTCCTTGTTACGGCTCCCGCCATATTAGTGCTCAAACTGGTGGGTGATGAGGGAATACTCGGCCTGATACAGGGAGTCAGCGGAGCCATAACAGCCATACTTGTGTATGTTCTGGGGCGTATTGCCAAGCCCGACGACCGGCTAAAGATATTCCTGGGAGGCATGATTATTTTCTTTATCGGGACATTATGTAACGGCGTTTTGTATTCCGCTACAGGGGTTATCCTGTTCGTACTCTGCAAGGTGATATTCCAACCTTTATTCGATTTAGCTTATTTCCCGATCATGATGAAAACAATTGATGCGATGGTCGTCATTGAAAAAAGGAACGAATACACCTATATACTTAGCCATGAGTTCGGGTTATTCCTCGGCCGGGCTTTCGGATTGCTTCTATTCATGCTACTGGCATATAGTATTTCGGAAGAATTTGCGTTGAAATATGCCCTTATCGTGGTGGGAGGATTACAATTTTTAGCCTATCCGTTAAGTAAAAATATAACTAACCAAACAAAACATATTACAAATGAAGAAAGCATTTAAAACATCACTCCTGCTGAGCCTGGTATGCACATGCTTTTCTTGTTCTACAAAAGAACAGCAAGTTGGCGAACCGGTGAGACAGGTAGCAATCAACAGAATCGAGGCAATGCCCAATCTCCCTGCTCCGTACAAGATACTGAACTGGAAGGAAAAGGCAAAGTCGTTCGACCGGTTCGTTTTCGACTGGAACAATAAGAGCGAGACAGGTCCGCTGATCTGGCTGGATGATAACCGAAGGAATGTAGACCAGACAACATTCGGACTTTACACCGCCATTCACGACATCCGGCAGGGAAAAGACCAAAACAATGGTGAATTTCATGAAAGCCTCAATTCTTTTGCCGCTATCCTGGGAGCCGGTCTGATGGGTATTGATAAAACAAACCAAGATGGATACAATTATGTAAAGATGATCCAGAATTATTTCAACCGTGAAACGGGATGGAATATCATGATGAACAACACCACGCCGACAGTTGCCATGCTGGGAGGAGGCTACGGACGCGACTGGTGGTATGATGTGCTGCCCAATGCGCTTTATTATGCCATTAGCGATGAATTCCCCGGGATAGACGGAGCCGACGAAATACTGTTTACGATTGCCGAACAATTTGTAAAAGCAGATTCGGTGTTGAACGGGAATTATGATTATTCTTATTTTGATTATGCCGGAATGCAGGGAAAAGTAAACAACATTCCCCTTCAGCAGGATGCTGCCGGAGGACATGCTTACGTACTTTTATGTGCCTGGCATAAATTCGGCGACCCAAGATACCTGAAACATTCCAGGAGTGCGATAGAGGTATTACTGTCGCAGCAGGAAAGCCGCTTTTACGAGATTCTTCTCCCACTGGGAGCCTACGTGGCAGCTTACCTGAATGCTATGGAAGGAACCGGTTATGATGTACACAAACTGATAGACTGGACATTCGACGGTTGCAAGAGTCCGACCGGACGAACCGGTTGGGGGGTAATTGTAGACAAATGGGGCGATTACGATGTAAGCGGCTTACAGGGCAGCACCGTCAGTGGAGACGGCTATGCCTTCCTGATGAACAGCATTAAGTTATCATGGCCGCTTGTTCCCCTTGTTAAATACCAGCCGCAGTTTGCACGGGCTATCGGAAAATGGATGCTCAATAATGCCAATGCTTCGAGACTTTTCTATCCGATGGAGATGGATGCGAAACATCAGTGGCTCCCGGAAGTAAGGAATATAACTAACGACAATGTTTCTTATGAGGGGCTGAGGGCTCGTGATGATTACGGGAAAGCTTCTTTAAAAGACATCACGCCGGTAGCGATCGGAGACGGTCCCAAGTGGATAAAGGGAAATCCAGCCGAAAGCATGTTCAGTGTATATAGCTCGTCGCCCGTGGGTATCTTCGGCGCGATTATTGATACGACCAACGTAGAGGGTATTTTACAACTGGATTGCAACGCAACGGATTTCTACACGGAAAAACCTTATCCGATCTATTTATACTACAATCCGTACCAGGAAAATAAAAGAGTGGCTTTCAACGCTCCGGAGAAAGTAGACTTGTTTGATACCGTCACCAAAGAATATGCCGCTAAAGGCATCACAAACGGGACGTTTGAAATAGCTTCCGATCAGGCCTCTTTGATTGTCGTATTGCCTGCCGGTACAAAATTGTCAACTGAAAAAGGACAAGTGATCGCTGATAATAAATATATAATCTCATACCATTAAATTTAATATGATGACTAAACGAATTTTATTTTTAGTAGTGGTGCTTTTTGTTAGTTTTAACATTTTAGCACAACAGGCAAGAACCGTTTCGGGAACAGTTCTTGATGAAAATACGGGAAAGGCCCTGATTGGAGCTTCTGTCGTTGAAACAAGAACCACGAATGGTATTATTACGGATGAAGACGGGAATTTCCGTTTGCGTGTTTCGGGCAGCCAACTGACAGTCTCTTACATCGGTTATCAATCGCAAACATTGACGATTCCTTCGTCCGGCGTAATACGCGTTATGCTTAAATCAAACCTTGTATTAGACGAAGTAGTAGTAGTGGGTTATGGTACGCAACGAAAAAGCGACCTGACCGGCTCTATATCTTCTATTACAGAAAAGGATATGAAGAACCGGGCTGTATCAAACGTATCCGAACTGCTGGCAGGTAAAGCGTCGGGAGTATTTGCAATGGCTCCTTCAGGCCAGCCTGGAGTAGAATCGGTGATACGTATCCGCGGATTTGGCACAGTAAACGACAATAACCCGTTATACGTTGTAGACGGACAATTTATGGACAATATCCGAAGCCTTAACCCATCCGACATTGAGCGGATTGAGGTTTTAAAAGATGCATCGGCAACGGCTATTTACGGTTCGCGTGGTTCCAACGGCGTAATTCTTATCACAACAAAAGGCGGAGTTACCGGAGAAACAATCATCACGTTGGATGCTTACGTAGGGATAAAAAGCAGTCGTAAAGCATTGGATATGATGAATAGTGAACAATATTATAATTTCATTATGGAAGCTTATAAAAACGATGAAAGCTTTCAGTCGTCCATGAAAGACAAGTTCACCAATCAATACAATAAAGGATACGACACAAACTGGTGGGATGAGGTAACCCGGAATGCTTTCAATCAGAATTATAATGTAAGCATCCGTAAAGGAACCGATAATTCACGTACCTCCCTTAGCCTGGGTTACCTTGACGACCAGGGAGCTATGATTACAACGGAGTTTAATCGTCTGACACTCCGGTTTAATCAGGAATATGATATCAACAAGTATCTAACAGTAGGCGCCAATGTTGGTTTGGCAAAGATACGGTCGAAAGATACCGGCGCTGTTCCCAATTTTGATCATATCCTGAAAGCTGATCCGTTTACTCCGGTGATCAATCCGCTGGTAAATCCCTCATCCGAAAATTATGAATACAACAAGTATGCACCCACCGAATGGTCGTTCGACCCGAACCCTGTATCGATGCTTGAATTACCCGACAGGAAAGATGAGTATTTTAACGCCTTCGGTAATGCTTTTGCCAATCTGAAAATAATGGAAGGATTGAATTATCGCGTACAATATAGTTTCGAAAGAAATAACCAGGCTTTCAAAAACTTCATACCTCTTTACTCGGCTACTTTCTCGGATGATAATCTGGGCAACAGAGAAAGTAAATATACCACAGAAACAAAGCTTACCAATAATACGACACAGATATTCAATTATATCGTAGAACAAAGAATAAGTTATAATAAGGAGATAAACGACCATCGTTTTGATGTGATGGGAGCTATAGTCTATGAAAAGAATTCGCTGGAGACAGCCAATGCTTATAAAACGAAAGCATTAGGAAATGAAGATATCTACCGTGTACTTGATGCGCAGACAATCGGCGACCAAGTATCCGGCAGAAAAGAAACTTCGGCTATGTTATCCTATCTGGGACGTGCCAACTATACGTATGCCGACAAATACCTGGCAACGGTAAGTTTTCGTGCCGACGGTTCTTCCCGCCTTGCAAAAGGGAATCGCTGGGGATATTTCCCTTCTTTCTCTCTGGGTTGGAGACTATCCAACGAAGAATTCTTCAAAGCGTTCGACGTAGAGGATTGGCTGGGGAATCTGAAAATACGCGGTGGCTGGGGACAAAATGGCAACCAACGTATTGACAGAGACGCTCCCTTCACCTTGATCGGAACAAACAGCGATAGCCAATGGTATTTTGGTAATGGTTTTTCACAGGGATATATCCCCGCCTATACCGGGAATAAAGATATCAAATGGGAAACAAGTCAGCAAACGAACTTCGGACTGGATGCAACCTTGTTTGGTAATAGCCTGGATATGTCGATAGATTTCTATATCAAGAAAACAAAAGATATGTTGCTGAATATGCCCATCCCTTCCTTCGGAGCATTTCCCACCAGTCCGTTCTTTAATGCCGGAGATCTGAAGAACACGGGATTTGAATTTACATTCAATTACCGTAATAAAATCGGAAGAGATTTCAATTATAACGCCGGACTGAATCTGTCTACTTATAAAACAGAAGTAACCGGACTGGTATCCGACTACCTGAGTGGTAGCGTCAGCCGTACAGTGGTAGGAGGCCCCATCGGACGTTTCTGGGGATATAAACAGATCGGAATATTTCAGAACCAGAACGAGATTGATAATTATGTAGATAAAAACGGCAACAAAATACAGCCGAACGCGCTACCCGGAGATTTTAAGTTTGCCAAGCTGACGGAAGAAGGCATACTGAACGACGACGACAGAACATTTATCGGCGACCCGAACCCCGATCTGATATTCGGCCTGAATCTCGGCTTTGACTATAAGAATATAGACTTCAACGTTGCGTTTCACGGAACGATCGGCAATGACATCTGGAACCCAGCTAAAGGAAACCTGTCTGGCGCCGGAAGGCAAAACGCATTGGCAGACGCCTACCTCAAAGCCTGGCGACAGGAAGGAGACAATGCCATTTATCCCCGGATAAGCAATACAAGTGATAACAACAATATGCGCGGGTCTACATTCTATGTAGAAGACGGCTCGTTTATACGCCTTCAGAATATACAATTAGGATACACCTTACCGCGTAAAATTGTGCTAAAAACAAATATCTTCTCAAGTTGTCGATTCTATGTGTCTGCACAGAATTTATTCACGATCACAGGTTACGACGGGCTCGATCCTGAAATCGGGACGGGTAGTCCGCTAAATATGGGAGTGGATAACACACGCTATCCGACTTCCCGTACAATGATTATAGGTTGCAACATACAATTTTAAAGAAATAGATTATGAAAAATACAAGTATAGCTTTTATCTGTCTGGTTTTCATCTTTACGGGTTATGGTTGTTCATTAGACGAACCAAGCTACGGAAAAACAACCACGGAGAATTTCTTTCAAAAAGAAAGTGATATAAAATATGCCCTGACAGGCGCTTATCTGCAATTGAGAAACACTTGGAATGAATATGCTCTCAATTTTTATTTCATTGGTGACTGTACTACCGACGATGCTCTGAAAGGAGGAAGCGGAGACGGCGATCGAGCGGAAGTACAAGCTTTGTCTAATTTCATCGTATATACAACCAATGGCGAAGTAGGACGCCGCTGGGAAATATTATACCGACTGATTAATCGTTGTAACGACGTTATTTATTACGCCCCGGATGCCGTAGGAGATAAGGAACTGCTGACTCGTTACGCCAATGAGGCCAAAGCGTTACGGGCATTCGGATATTACTCGCTGGTAACTACATTCGGAGATATTCCTTTAATAACCCAACCGATGCTACCGTCGGAAATTCTGCAACTCCCGCGTACAAGCGCTGCCGAAGTATACAAACAGATTGAACAGGATCTGTTGGACGCGTCAAATCTTCCGGCAAAAGGACGCTATGGAGCCGAAGACGCTTATCGGGTGACACGTGGTTTTGCTAAAGTGATGCTGATCAAGTCTTACATGTTCAGAGGTGATTTCATCCAGGCAGAAAAGTACCTCCGGGAAGTGGTAGAAGTAGATAACGATTATCAGTTGCTACCGGATTATGGATTTAACTGGACGGAAGCTTACGAAAACGGAAGCGAATCGGTATTTGAAATAGCCAATAAAATGTACGATAAGAATATCGCTACCGGAAGTAATGTCCCCCACTTCTTTACAAGTAGAAGAGTGTCTGGTTATCAGGGTTACGGTTTCCATGTTCCGACACAGGATCTTTTCGATGCTTATGACGCCGATGATCCACGCATCACTTATGTATTTACTCAAACAGGTGACCGCTATGTAGGTGATACGGAAGACCAAGACAACAGCGAATCGCAAAGTGGCTATCATGATTATAAAATGACGATTCCCCGTATTGAGAAACAAGGATACGATGTATGGATGACACCTTATAATATACGTATGATCCGTTACTCTGATGTCCTGTTATTATTTGCAGAAGCCTTGAATGAAAACGGTAAGGCAAACGAAGCCTTACAATATGTAAATATGGTAAGAGAACGGGCAAGAAAGACAAACCCGGTTGATCCTAAAAGAGAAAAACAGGCATACATGCAGACCGTTACAGAAAACACTCTCCCCTCTCTTACAACAACCAACCAGAGCGAACTGCGGGAAGCAATATGGAACGAACGCCGCTGCGAACTTGCCATGGAAGGCTGGAGACGGGACGACCTGATGCGGCAAAAACGCTTTGGTGAAGTAATGAAAGCGTATGCAAAGAAATACGACACATCCAAAGGAGCCAACTTCGACGATTCAAGGGATTACCTCCTCCCAATACCACAGGGAGAAATTGATAAATCCAATAATGCCTTGTCTCAAAACCCAAATTACTAATCATCAGCAGATTTCCAGCCGTAAGAACTCCATTCCACGGCTGGAAATACTATAAAAGCAAGATGAAGAAGTTTAATCGAAAAGACTTTATTAAAGCCGCTGCCGGTATCGTATCAAGTACAATATACATAGGATGCTCGTTGGATGGAAGTCGCCAATCGAAAATCAGCACCTTGCATTCATTGCCAAAGCTGGAAGCAGATGTTATTGTTGTCGGAGCAGGACCATCGGGAATACCCGCAGCAATAGCAGCGGCCAGACAAGGAGCCAAAGTAATCCTTGTTGAGCAAGACCTGTCTCCCGGAGGCGCTCCCGTTAATATGTTTGTGTCAATGCTCTGTGGAGGTCCACGCCTGGGCATATATAGAGAAATGGTGCAATATCTTAATGCTCATCATACTATTTCGGGAAAGCCCAAAGACGATTTCGGTGAAGGTGGTGCAAACGGAAAAAACCACTGGTATCTCCCTTCTTCATTTATGATGACTGTAAGCCAAATGCTTGCAAAAGAAAAAAATATATCGTTGATGTTAGACATCGAAGCCAATGGTGTAATTCTGGAGGAAAAAGGATCGAAAAATATTGTCAAAGGAATACGTATTAACAGGATGGGAGCGCTACAAGATATTTATGCACCCGTGACTATTGACGCCACAGGTACAGGACTTCTTGGTGAACTGAGTGGCGCACCTGTCATGTATGGCAGGGATGGACGGGAGGCTTTTGGCGAAACTATTGGAAGCGTCCAAAAAGATGAAAAAGTACAACGTTGCACTTGGATGTATGTAAGTCAGAAACTGAGAGATGATGCCGTTTTGCCGTGGGATGACCTGATATCCGACGGAATGGTAGAAGACGACCTCAGTACATGGGTTAAAGCCCATCATGTAGATAGAAAAACAGGCATATATCTACATTGGGGCGCAACCGTAATTTGTCACGATACCAGAGATCCGATAGCCATCGGACAAGCTCAGCAAGAGTGCCTTAAAACATTAGTTCCAGACATACAAACACTAAACAAGGCTGGATTTCAAATACACCTTGCTCCCAAAATGGGTATCAGGGAAGTACGCCGTATCCGAGGAGAATATGTAATTACAACTAATGATATGAGAGATGGGACATACCCCAATGATACAATTGCATATACCAGTTATGGATTGGATCCATGGGGAGAAGACATTCCTGAAGCCGAAAGAAAAACCCTTCCTCATGGAATTCCCTATCGCAGCCTTATTCCACTTAATGTAGAAGGCTTACTTATAGCAGGAAAGGCTATTAGCGGCACGCATCTGGCAGCCAGCGGCTATCGAGTGCAACCTATCGTGGCAAGTATAGGACAGGCTGCCGGTACGGCTGCGGCAATGGCTAGCTTGAACAAGACTTCAGTAAGAAATATTGAAATAAAAAAGCTTTTAAAAAGCCTTGAAGAACAAGGTTTATTTCTCAAAAAGGAAGAATAAAACAATAACTTTTCCTATCTATTAACAATCAATACATATTACCATGAAACAACTAACTATATTAATAGCATTGCCCCTGCTTTTCTCCGTTTCTCTTTTTGCACAAAAACCGATAGAACAAGTCGCTATCCACCTGGTACAATACATGCCGAACATGCCCCATCCGTACAAAATGAAAAATTGGAAAGACGTTGCCATCAAGCAAGACAAATTATTTTACGACTTCAACGCAAAAGGTCAATGCCTACCCCTCATCTGGTGGGACGATTCCCAAGTTAATTATCCATTCCGCACATTCGGTCTCCCAAGTTATGTAGACAAACGTCGGTTGGGAGGTAATACCTATGAATCTCTACCCACAATGGGATCACTCGTCAGCGCCAGCCTGTTGGGAATTGACAAAAGCAATTACAACGGCGAAGACTTCGTAAGCATGATCCGGCAGTTTTTCAACAAAAGCAATAACAACAACCTTATCCTCAACAGTCTGAACCGACGGGCAGGAGAGACC
>JAISDJ010000055.1 GCA_031264865.1 Tannerellaceae bacterium
CACCCGTGGAAGGATCCTGTCACGGCTGTGAAAGGACCCTGTCACAAGGGTGAAAGGAGGAAAGGAATGGGACGAATGTACGAAATTATCCTATACAAAATATCTATTTATAGTATGCCAGGATCAAATGTAATCCAAAATCCTGAAAGGCAGGACTGTTGGTTAAGTCTTGCCTTTCAGGCAATGAGCAGAGCACGGTCTCTTTCCGCAGGTCGCAGACCTGCGGTTATGAAAATGATGACTTTTCAAGCCGTCATCCTTCTGCAACCCTTCTGCAACCCGTTCTGCAACCCTTATTTTTCTGAGTATAATATCATTATAGAAAAGGTTGCAGAAAAATAGGAAAAAAATAAATTTTTGTGAGAGTTTATTCGCTTTCCTGATACAAACACAGGATTTTGCAGGTGAGCCGCAATTCCTTCGACACAAACCGGTGAAAGGAAAAAGAGTGGAGGTGAAAGAATGTATTTCTTTTAAGCCGCCCGTAGAATGTGACAGGGAATATAACTGTGTAATTTTCTGGCATTAACAGGTATTCCGGGAAAATATATAAGAAAAGGTTAAATAACGGATGTAATAGCCATACGATTACACAGTATATAAGACAGACCGTGATATTCATTCAGTCATTTTTTCGGCCCTCGCAATTTGCCCTGTTAAGGGTGAAAATTTTCTGTCTCTTAGAAAGAGATATACAGAAAACCGTCCCAATTTGCCTGTAAACATACGATATTTTTTCAAATAGCGCTTCAAAATAGGCCTTTTTTGCTGTTTTTCCTCCCAATTCAGCCGTTTTTTTTCCGTCTCTTTCTAAGAGACAGAAAAAAACAATTGTTGCAAATCGCTAATTTTCAATTCGTTTCATGGATTTTCTATTATAGGTGCGGCTCAGCGCTGGTTTTTGGAAGCCTGCGGATAAAACGTATTTTGCAACCGATAAAAAATAGGTGTTGGGCGATCTGTATTACGAGATAACTATACTGCGTGCGGTATGGTTTTGTGCATTAGGAACTACGCCGTAGGTGTACAATTTATATAACCCCGGCGCAAACGAAGTGCCGCCCGGGGTAGAACGTCTGTCTCTCCGCACCAACCCCGAATAGCGGGTTGAACTACTACGCAGTTCAAGGAGTATGCCGGTTATTTGGGCGTAGTGAACGCACGTTTTGCAGATGTCACTCTCCCTATTTACCTGTATTAATTATAGTAAAGAGTAATTTTAATATATCAAAGAGAGAAAACTTTTTTTCTGCGATTACAGTCCATATATCTGGTGTTATGCCATCTTTTATCAAATTAAAAAGAGTTTCGGAGTCGTATTTTGATCTGTCAAGTTTAGCCAATCTCTCATTTAGCTTTTGGAAGCGAGCTATAATATAGTTAGCATCTCTATTTTTTAGTTTCAGTGTACATGTACGTTGAATGATTCCCTTTGGGTCGAGCTGGAAGAAAAGAATAAACGGGTATTCTATTTTATTATACTCGTCGTACCCTAAAGCAGTCATACACTCTTCCAGGTTAGAACAATATGCTTGGTTATCGTTCATAGGAAAGCCTAAAAGGCCTTGCATTTTCTCTGCCGTCATGTGTCTCTCGGAATATCGTGTTTCTATATACTCAGACAAGTCCACGTAACATAAAAGCGTATTATTACCTGTTGCCGTATCAATCCCGATCCATTGCCGTTTATTGTCTAAAGCCTGTACGATATTTATATTTTCCAGTGTGTAGAGCAGTATACCGTATACAAGATATTCATTTTTTCGGACAGATTCTTTGATTGTTTCTAATATGTTTCTGAAAAGGTTTTCGTCGGTTCTTATAGCGGTCATAATAAGATAATTAAGTTAGAATATGGATAAAATAAAGCAGGTAAGCCATCTAAGCTTACCTACTTTCATCTGTCTAATACGCATAGCGAAGCTGATTGTTTGGTAGCGCAGTCTTCTTTAATGGACTCAGACTTTACTTTTTTCATAATTTCATTGGCACGGTTAGTCGCCTCAATAAAATTATTCCTTTGCTCAGGAGTCCTTTTTAGTCTTTCCCCTTTTGGGAAGTTCAAAAAATCCGCCATATTTCTAATTAATTAGGTTGTTATACAATCTTTTAAGTTCTCAAATCTCTTGAATGATTGCAAAGGTACTGATTTTCCAATCATCTTAGATATATCTAAAGATATAATTTCACCACTTGAATCCCTATATGTAATTACTTCCGAGTCACAAATAAGCAATACGGCATCATGTCCTGTTGCACATATCTCTGTAGAGTCTAATATTATCAGCCCCCTGACTAACGGCATCTGAGTTTCCGGATCAATCTCTTTACTGAAATCAAAAGCCGATATTTCTCCAACCCAAATAAACTTAGGCATTTCCAGACTCACAATTGCATTCTTTAGCTCTTTATTCAGGCCATTATTGCCCATATTACATATAATATATTGCTTATATAATCTACTCGGTGCAAGAAGTGTTCTTAGTATTACTTTATTTGGAACATTTTTTAATGGATAAAGGTTCTTCCTTTCATTAATATATATATGCATTTTTTCTTTTGCAAATCTGGCGTCCATGTAAACCCTATGGTACAATGGCGCCACGAAGTGTTTAATTTGCGATTCAATGTCATACTTTTCTTTATCTTTTTCTCTTAAAGTCAGCATACGGCTAAACGTCGCCTTTCGATAAGCCGGTGTTGAATCATCCATGAGGATATATTCTTTAGCCAGATACTCCCAATCGAATATCTTAAGGCTCGGAGTTTTGGGTTGTTTCTGAAAATAGTTGGCAATAGTACTTTCACATTCACTTGCTACCTCTTTCGTGTGTCCTATACAGATGATAGCGTGGTTATTATCACCTCTGTTTTTATCCTTATCCTCCGTCTGTGCCTGTCCTTTTTTCAATGCTACTTTAAAATTTACCGAAACAACGAGTGGAATGCCGCTCTGAATATAACAGTTTAATAAACTCTCAAAATCCTGGGCCTTTAAGCTTGAATATATTTTAGGTTCCAGGCCAAGTTTCTTTAAAACGTATGAGATATTACTTACTGTAAGGCCGGTAGAAGGTAATTGCCTCTCGTCTGATACGTCTGCCAATAATTTGATAATCTTTGACGGCAAAATTGTAGCATATTCGGAAAATTTAGTTCCGAAGTACTCCATGATACTCCACAAGGTAGTTTCCGCACACGATAATATCTGCCCATCTTGCGAAGCATGCGGAAAACCAAACGTTTTAAACTGTATTCCACATGCAGTAGTCGAAAATTTAGTCGCACAGATTTTAAAATCATGGTTACATAAGGCTTTGGGCGAAATGACAGAACGTCCGATAATATTAGGAAATGTGGGCCTGATTACAATAGAGCCTAAGTATAAGAACTTTTTGTTTATTTCATTTATAGTATTGGAATCCAATGTCTCTAACGCGTTTAAATCATAATCGAATAATGATATTCTGATACAATTACGCGGATATGGGTCTAACTTCGTTGAAAAGAATTTATAATAACAATCCCTATACACCTTATCAATATAGTTCGTCTCAATTAATACCGTAAGCTCGGTACGCAATTGACTGAAAAGTTCCTTCAATTTTTCTTCTACCTCTTTTTTATGGATCGTGTATTCCAATCTATCCTCTTTCTCATCATCCTGCTTTAGAAGAAAAGGATAGAATGCTTCAAAATAAATATCTAAAATATGAGGTATGGCATCCTGTACTGAGAAAAATTTACTAACTATCATAAGGGTTTCTTTTATAATAGTTACAAATATATGTGAAATACATAAACGGATCGATATTATTAGACAATATTAACATCCTGTTATTTAAAGATAAACCGGAACAGGTCGTTGCCGTTGGCGTAGATTAGGAGGCCGAAGAGGAGGAGCATGCCGGTTATTTGGGCGTATTCGATGAATTTATCGCTTGGTTTCCGGCGGGTGATTACTTCGTAGAGCAGGAACATTACGTGGCCTCCGTCTAATGCCGGGATGGGGAGTATGTTCATAAAGGCGAGGATGATGGAGATGAAGGCGGAGGTCATCCAGAAGGAACGCCAATCCCATTGGGGGGGGAACAGGCTGGCGATTGCTCCGAAACCGCCTAAGCTGGAAGCGCC
>JAISDJ010000090.1 GCA_031264865.1 Tannerellaceae bacterium
TTCCTATGTTAGGATATTTCATTAATATATCTGCCTCATTGACAATATTATTATATATCACTACAGCAGCATTATAATTCTTCTGTATATAAAAATCAAAAACAGCATTCAAATCGCTCACAGCAACAGGCAACCAAATCAACTTCATGCTGAAAATCTATTTCTCATCTCTTCGTGTGGTATACCTTTGCCTTACTTCATTTCTTCTATAGCAAGTAATGCCTGCTCTTTCAATTCTTCCGCAGAATACTGACAAGGAACTTTCTTAAGCAACCGCTGGACAGTGGCTGTTATTTCATTTAAAGTCTCTTCATTATCTATTTCATTCAATATAGACCTCATTATTTATAATGTTTACCTATTTCAAGAAACAAAGTAATATGAACTTGAAAACATACACAAAACTAAACGCCTCCATTAGCCTTTTTTATCGATAAAACAGTTCGGACATTGATTAATACACTTTCTTTAACAATATATATGCTTATTATTGCATACGAATAAATAAAGTAAGTGGCCATGAAAAGAATCTTTACGGCTTATTGTAGTATACTGGTTGTATTTTGTGTACAAGTTATGCAGGCGGGAAGCCAGGAACAAAAAGAGATAAAAGAAGGGGAAGTCATTAAAAGAAGCTTTACCCAATCCGCTATATATCCGGGAACTACACGCGACTACTGGATTTATATCCCCCACGAATACACGCCAAACAAACCAGCTTGCCTGTATGTGGGGATGGACGGGATTCCCTATAACGCTCCCACCGTGCTGGATTCTTTACTTGCCGCTAAAGAGGTTCCGGTTATGATCGGCGTTTTTGTTTCGTCCGGGACCGTGTTTGATACAAACGGTGACGTCATCCGGTTCAACCGGAGTAACGAGTTTGATAAAATGGATGATACATTCGCCCGTTTTATACTTGAAGAACTTTTGCCCGACTTTGAAAAACACCGGGCGTCCGACGGCCGTCCGCTTCGCCTGTCAAAGAATCCGAACGACCGGATGTTGTCGGGGAACAGCAGCGGAGCCATTTGTGCATTTACCCTGGCATGGCAACGGCCAGACATGTTCAGACGTGTATTCAGCGCTATCGGTACGTATGTGCCGATGCGGGGCGGAAACGAATACCCGCCCCTGATACGCAAAACCGAACCAAAACCCCTGCGGATATTCCTGCAAGACGGAACCAAAGATACCTGGAACCCATTATTCGGAAGCTGGTATGAAGCGAATGTACTAATGGAATCAGCCTTACGCTTTGCCGGTTATGACATAGCCCATGAATGGGGAACCGGCGGACACGATGATAAGCATGCGGCCGCTATCTTCCCCAATGTGATGCGATGGCTATGGAGGGATTGGCCGGAAGAAATAAAGAAGGGGATTTCCGCTAACGATATGCTGCAACGAATCATCGACGAAGAGGAGCCGTGGGAAAAAGTAGACTTACCGTTTGCACCGCAAGAACTTATCGCCAATTCGGAAGGCGACCTGTTCTCTTATAACGCCGAAGGAATGGTATTTAAACTTGATAAAGACGGACAAGTAACCCCCCTGTCCCCCTTACCCCCCGGAGAGAAACTAAGACATTTCCTTCACGAGAATAAACTGTGCATTCATCCGTTCATTCATCTGTTCCAAGAGGAAGATACGCATACGGCGCTTTTCCCAAATCATAAACTATTGATGCAAACGGAGATGCATTCGCATTGGATATACAGTTCCGTCATCGGCGACGAAGGAAAGCCGGTCTATAAACAACGCTGGTACTGGCTGCATAATACCGACAACCGCGACATAGCGCCCGTCGGAAACATCTGTTTTGATACCGGAGGCAATCTATACGCAGCAACAGCAATGGGTATACAGGTCTGCGACCAAAACGGACGTGTACGTGCCATCCTTACATTGCCTTCGGGCAGCATAACGTCCGTTTGTTTCGGAGGAAACGGCTTACGAACGCTATACGCCGTATCGCAAGGCCTGCTATACAAAAGAAAACTAAACGCATCCGGCGTAACCCCCGACATGCCCCCCATACAGCTACCCCCACAAGGAATGGGATAACAAACCATGGCACGCCAACGTATACCAAGTTTTTACTATCTTTGTTGCCATTTTGATAAATAACAAACAGTATGAGCAGTTATTTGATCCTGTGTGTCATCGTCATCTATTTCGGCATATTGCTGGTAATATCTTATTTTACCGGAAGAAAAAACAGCGGAAATGACGCCTTCTTCTTAGGCAATCGCCAGTCCCCCTGGTTTATCGTATCTATCGGAATGATCGGGACTTCCCTGTCGGGCGTCACTTTCGTTTCGGTTCCGGGAATGGTGCGCAGTATCGACATGACGTATATGCAAACCGTTTTAGGCTTCTTCGTTGGCTATATCCTGATTGCAAACGTATTACTCCCGCTCTATTATAAGTTACAGCTCACCTCTATTTATTCCTATCTTGAAACGCGCATCGGAAGAAGAAGCTACAAAACCGGCGCCTCCTTCTTCCTGTTGTCTAAAATAGTAGGCGCCGCCGCACGCCTTTATCTGGTAGTCCTCATCCTCCAAACCTACGTTTTCGGAACCTGGAACATCCCTTTCTGGGTAACAACAGTACTAAGCATTGCACTGGTATGGCTCTACACCTACCGCAGCGGCGTTAAAACAATCATCTGGACCGATACGCTGCAAGCCATCTGCCTGATCGCCATGCTGATAGTAATTATATGGCAGGTAAAAAACGCCATGGCCCTTTCCTTCAACGGCATGGTACAGACACTAACAAGCAGCCCGCATTTCCGCATCTTCGAGTTTAACGACTGGCATAGCACACAGCATTTCGCCAAACAGTTTTTCAGCGGAATATGCATCACCATCGTCATGACGGGCTTAGACCAGGACATGATGCAAAAAAACTTATCCTGCAAAAGCCTCAAGGATGCGCAAAAGAACATGTACACCTACGGATTCGCCTTCACCCCGGTCAATTTCCTGTTCCTTTCCTTAGGCGTATTAATCCTCACCCTGGCCGCCCGGCAAAACATCTCCTTACCTGTTTTAAACGACGACATTCTGCCAATGTTCTGCACATCCGGCATACTGGGCAATTCCATCCTGATCTTCTTCACCGTCGGCATTATCGCTGCCGCATTCAGTAGCGCCGACTCGGCATTAACAGCACTCACCACATCGTTCTGTGTAGACGTCCTGGGGGTAGAAAAGAAAGAAGCGGAAAAAGCCAAACGCATCCGCCTAAACGTGCATTTAATGATCTCTATCTTATTCGTCGTCATCATCTTAATATTCAAAGCGCTCAACAGCCGCAGCGTCATCGACGCCATTTATATGATCGCATCATACACCTACGGCCCGTTGCTGGGCTTGTTCTTATTCGGACTTTTCACCAAAAGAACCCCCCGCGACAAATACGTACCTTATATATGTATCGTCTCCCCCTTAATCTGTTTCACGCTCGATTACATGATACGCTCATACACCGGATATATTTTCAGCTACGAAATGTTAATAATCAACGGTGGCATTACATTTGCAGGATTATGGTTAAACAGTAAAAAGAATATACAACATGGAAATCAAAAGCGCTGAATTTGTCATCAGCAATACAGACGTAGAAATGTGCCCCGACGGCAACATCCCGGAATACGCCTTCATCGGAAGAAGCAACGTAGGCAAATCCTCTCTAATAAATATGCTGACAAATAAGAAGGGATTAGCCCTGACTTCTCAAAAACCCGGTAAAACACAATTGATAAATCACTTCATAATCAACCAAAAGTGGTATCTCGTAGACCTACCCGGATACGGTTACGCCCAACGGGGAAAGGAGGGAAAAGAAACTATCCGCCTCATCATAGAAAACTACATCCTGGAGCGCAACCAGCTTACCAACCTCTTCGTCTTACTCGACTGCCGCCACGCCCCGCAAAAGATTGATTTAGAGTTCATGGAATGGTTAGGCGAAAACGACGTCCCTTTCTCCATCATCTTCACCAAAATAGACAAGATAAGCAAAGGCCGCTTACAGGAGAATCTAAAAGTATACCAGAACAAACTATTAGAAACATGGGAAGAACTCCCCCCCCTATTCACTTCATCTGCCGAAAAGAAAGAGGGAAAAGAGGCCATCCTGTCATATATCGAAGACATAAACCGCCAACTCGCGTCTTCTTAGTATTTCACCCATTTGAGCATCTCTTTCAAACTCGGCTTCTTCCCATACATAAGGATACCGACACGATATATCTTGGCCGAAAGCCAGGTAATACCCATAGCCGTAACAAACAACACAGCCACCGACACAAGCAGTTCCCACAATGGCACGTCGTAAGGTAGCCGCACCATCATAACAACCGGCGAAGTAAAGGGTATCATGGAGCACCAGAAAGCCAACGGCCCGTCAGGATTGTCCATACTATAAATACCGGCATACAAAGCAAAAACCATAAACACCATAACCGGCGCAATAAACTGGTTCGAATCTTCCTGCTGATTGATAGCCGAGCCTATAGCCGCAAAGATAGCCGCATACAATAAATACCCCCCAATGAAATAGAGTAAAAAGAACACCCCAATCTCAACAAAGTTAATCGAATGTATAATCCCCAACCACTCATGCACCTCCAACGCGCCTCCCTGCGCCATCGGCATACCCTGTTGGATAGTAGGGATATCCGCCCCGCCGCCAAGCAGCAGGCTTCCCCCCGTCACCAAAGCAGACGTCATAATCCCCCAAAGAAACAACTGGGTCAGCCCCACAAAGGCAATGCCTATAATCTTCCCCATCATCAAATCAAAGGGCCGCACCGAAGAAATCATCAGCTCTACAATCCGGTTCGTCTTTTCTTCCATAACCCCTTGCATCACCATCGACCCGTACGCAACGATAAACATATAGACAATCAGCGTAAACGCCATACCCAGCACAGAGGCCACCAGGGCAGACGACGTATTCTCGCTCCCATCCGCCCCCCACTTAATAGTCTGCACAGTAAAATGAACCTTGCTTTCATCAATAATCTCCCTTAGGTTCGGTATATTAAACGAAGCCAACTTTTCTTCTTCCAATGCCTTCGCCAACGCCTGGTTTACCAACCGGCTCAGCTCTCCCGGTATCTGTTTTTCAGAATAAATAGTCGCCGCTTTCGGATTCTGAAGCAAATCGCCCGTAATATTCAAGAACGCAAATACCTCTTTGTTAGCGCTATTCCGGTAATCATTCAGCGATTTATCGCTGTTTATAAACCGGAAACTCTCCGTATCGTTAAACAGGGATGCATACTTGCCGGTGCCGTCCATTACCGCCACTGTCTTCACTTCATCGCTGCGGATAGACGACAGCCACAGGGGCACAAACACTAAGGCGGCCATCATAAAAGGCATGAGAAACGTAACCAATAAAAATGATTTCTTACTTACGCGCCTTAAATACTCTCTTCGTATAATAATTCCTATCTTATTCATGCTGGTGTGGTGTTAGTGCCTGAAACGGTGTTAATAAATATGTCATTCATAGAGGGCAGTTCTTCGGCAAACGAGATGATCTCGTGCCACCCGCTCAATTCCGTGATGATTTCCGAATTACTGACATGCGGTTTTTTCTGTATGCGCATCCGTATCTCGCCGGCCTGTGCCTTTGCGCTCAATACGGTATAATAATTGGAGTCTATGCTGAATATCCCGCCCTCCCAACGAAGCGCCACATTCAGGGTCTTCGGCTTAAAGCGGTTTCGTATCTCGCTCACCTCGCCCGAAAGCACTACCTTCGAGCGGTCTATCAGCGCTATCTCGTCACATATTTCTTCCACCGACGCCATATTATGCGTCGAAAAGATAATGGTATGACCCAGATACTTCAATTCTAATATCTCTTGCTTCACCAGGTCGGCATTCACCGGGTCAAAACCGCTGAATGGTTCGTCAAATATCAATAGTTCCGGTTTATGAATCACCGTGATTATAAATTGTATCTTCTGCTGCATCCCCTTAGAGAGCTCGTCCAGCCGGCGATTCCACCACGAGGTTATCTCAAACTTATCAAACCATTCCGTCAGCCGTTTCTTTGCCTCCGGATAAGACAGCCCTTTCAATCGCGCCAGATAAATCGCCTGCTCTCCCACTTTCATCTTTTTATACAACCCTCGTTCTTCGGGCATATAACCGATACGGAAAACATCTTCCGGCCTCGATGCCTGGCCATTAAAGCGAATACTCCCGCTGTCGGGTGCCGTTATCCGGTTTATGATACGGAGCAATGTGGTTTTCCCAGCCCCATTTGGCCCAAGCAGCCCGAATATCTTCCCCGCCGGTACCTGAATACTTACGTTATCCAGGGCCAAATGACCGGAGAATTGTTTAACTACCTCTTCTGCTTCTAAAAAATACATACGCAGTTTTTTTACATTTTTAATATGATGCGCTC
>JAISDJ010000122.1 GCA_031264865.1 Tannerellaceae bacterium
GACGTCCGCTGGCTTACGCTTAAAAACAAAGAAGGCTTCGGCATTAAAGTGAAAGGCGATCAACCCTTGTCTGTCAGCGCCACAAACAACCGGCCGGAAGATCTGGACCCGGGGATGACAAAGAAGCAACAGCACAGCTCGGATATACTGCCCCGCCATGAGGTAGTGCTGTGCGTAGACCTGTTCCAGCGCGGAGTAGGCGGCTTGCAATCCTGGGGCGCTAAACCGCTCGACCCTTATCGTTTCATGGAGAAAGAGTATTCATATAGTTATACGGTAGAATTGGTGAAGTAAGTATGAGGTATACGTTTTTATTTCTGTTGTTGCTGTTTCAGGCGACGTTGGTCTATTCTGCGGATAACGATCGCCGGTATTGGTCGGACCTGGCCTACCGGATAGCGGAACCCGTATTACGGAATATGAGTAAGGGGGAACTGAAAAAGAATATGCAGGTAGAGGTAAGCCCCGCCTGGGATGGACGCGATAAGAACGTTACCTACATGGAATGTTTCGGCAGGCTGATGTCGGGCATAGCGCCCTGGCTCAGCCTGCCCGATGACGATACCGACGAAGGCAGACAACGAAAGCAATTACGGGAATGGGCGTTGAAAAGCTATGCCCATGCCGTAGACCCGCAAAGCCCGGACTATCTGCTATGGAGGAGCGAAGGGCAACCGCTGGTAGACGCCGCTTTTATTGCCGGCAGTTTTCTTCGTGCGCCGAAACAGCTTTGGGAGCCGCTCGACGATTTGACGAAGGAACGGTATATCAACGAATTTCAACTGTTGCGCCGTATAGACACACCCTATTCCAACTGGCTGTTATTTCCGGCAACGATAGAAACCTTCCTGATGAAAGCCGGGGCGCAATATGATATGTATCGCATACATAGTGCTATCCGCAAGATAGAAGAATGGTATGTGGGTGACGGATGGTATTCGGATGGCGAACATTTTGCCTTTGATTATTACAACAGCTACGTCATACAGCCGATGTATGTGCAGGTACTACAGGCGCTCGGCTCTTTTCCGAAAGATTTGGCCAGGGCCGGAAAGCGGATGCAACGGTATGGCGTCATCCTGGAACGTTTTATTTCGCCGGAAGGTGCATTCCCTGTATTCGGGCGTTCCATGACGTACCGGTTGGGGGTATTCCAGCCTTTAGCCTTTCTGGCGTGGAAAGGGGATTTGCCGGAAGAGTTGAGCGAAGGGCAGGTTCGCAGCGCATTGACCTGTGTAATGGAACGTATGTTTTCGCAGGAAGGTAACTTTAATGAAAAGGGATTCCTCCGACTGGGTTTTGCCGGCCATCAACCGGATTTGGCCGATTCGTATTCCAACAACGGGAGCATGTACCTTACGTCGGAAGTGTTCCTCCCTTTAGGACTGCCGGCAAACCATTCGTTCTGGACTTCTCCTGCGCAGGACTGGACGGCCCGAAAGGCATGGCGGGGCGATCCGTTCCCCAAAGACCAGGCGATAGGCGATTAGTCGATTAACAGGCAAATCCGTTCGAGGTACTTCGCATCGGTATCATCAAAATAATTAAGGTAGTTGCTGTCTATATCCAGGACGGCAACTACTTTTCCCGCCCGAACCAACGGCACTACGATTTCCGACCGGGATGCGGCGTTACAGGCTATATGTCCCGGAAATTTGTCTACGTCGGGAACGATTATCGTCCGGGCTTCTTTCCATGCCGTACCGCAAACGCCTTTTCCGTACGTAATCCGTGTGCAGGCTACCGGTCCCTGAAAGGGGGCTAAGACCAATACACCGTCTTTTACCACATAAAAGCCTGTCCAGAAAAAGTCGAACACCTGCTTTAAAGCCGCCGCTACATTCGCCATATTCGCGATGGTATCCGGTTCGCCGGCCAATAGCCCTTCTATCTGCGGAAGCAATGCTTCATACATCTCTTCCTTGCCGCCTTTTTTTACTGTTAATTCTTCTGCCATAACATACGATCATCAATAATTCTTAACAAAGATAGCAATAAAGGGCATTTATCGTACCTTTGTACCTGCTTGTTATTGCCTGCCCAAGGAGCAGTATGTATGATATGTCCGAACAAAGTTCACCTTTAATTCTGGGAAATGAACGCATCAGTAAATTATTGGTGCAATATGCCCTGCCTGCTATTGTAGCTATGACGGCGTCGTCTATTTATAATATGGTAGACAGCATCTTTATCGGCCACGGTGTCGGCGCATTGGCTATTGCCGGGTTGGCGCTGACATTTCCGCTGATGAACCTTGCCGCCGCCTTCGGTTCACTGGTAGGTGTGGGGGCCGCCACGCTTATTTCGGTTAAATTGGGACAAAAGGATTACGAAAGCGCCAAGCGGGTATTGGGCAATGTGCTGGTGCTGAATGCGATCCTCGGTATATCCTTCACGCTTATATGCCTGCCGTTCTTAGACGAGATACTTTATTTCTTCGGGGCCAGCGAAGCCACGCTTCCCTACGCACGGGAATATATGCAGATTATCCTGATAGGGAATGTTGTAACACATTTATATTTAGGATTAAACAATGTGCTCCGGGCGTCAGGCGCTCCCAAATATTCCATGTATGCCACCTTGGCCTCTGTGATCATCAACTGTATATTGAACCCGATATTTATCTTTGGAATGGATTGGGGGATAAAAGGTTCGGCTTGGGCGACCGTTATCTCGCAGGTAATTTCCCTTACCTGGCAACTTTATTACTTTGCCAACCCCAAACACTTTATTCACTTTAAAAAAGGAATCTATAAACTGAAAAAAGATCTGGTGGGAAGCATGTTCGGCATCGGGCTATCCCCTTTTCTGATGAATATCTGTTCGTCCCTGATCATTATCCTCATTAACCGCGGACTGAAAGAGTATGGAGGTGATATGGCCATCGGCGCCTACGGGATAGTAAACCGTATCGCTTTCTTATTTGTCATGATTATCATGGGGCTCAACCAGGGCATGCAGCCCATTGCCGGCTACAATTTCGGTGCACGCCAGTTCAATCGGGTGAAAGAAGTGTTGAAGCTTACCATAATGTATGCCGTCGGCATTGCTACGTTTGGTTTCCTGCTATGCCACCTTATCCCCTCCGTCATTGTCAGGATGTTCACCACTGATCCGGAATTAATAAAAGCATCCGTCTACGGGCTGCACATTGTTTTTGCCGTATACCCCCTTGTAGGTTTTCAGATGGTGGTAGTAAACTTTTTCCAGTCCATCGGCAAAGCACAAAAAGCCATCTTCCTCTCCCTCACCCGCCAGATGATATTCCTGATCCCCTGCCTGCTCATCCTCCCCCCCCTGCTGGGCGTAAAAGGCGTATGGATCAGCCTGCCGATCGCCGACTTCCTGTCGGTCATAGTATCCTACATCGTATTAAGAAAGCTACTGAAAGCACCGCTTTGAAAGCGTACAAATCAGGGAGAAACAACCCTTTTTTATCGGTCGTTTCTCCCTGAGAGGTCTATTTTTTTACAATATGGAATTCTCCACCTTTGTGGATAACCGAGCCATCCGGATAAGTTCCTAAAGGTTCATTACTATACAAATCCCAAGAAAGTACCTGTTCGCTATTATACCATACTTCTTTTAATCCGGCCTGATATGTTACAGGCGTATATCGCCGGCTCACAATCGTATCAACCGACCCGTCAGGGAATGTCAAAAAAGTGGTATTAAATTCGCTTTCATTAAGTATAATCGCACATACTACACTAAGCCATGGTTTTTCATTTTCAGGATTGTCAATTGGAAGAAGACGCGACACGAAATCAATATATTTCAAATCTCCTTCATACGGAATATAACCTTCTACATACGAATAAGAAGGCCTGTCTTCTTTTCCCGGAATCACATAAGAAACCTGTATGTCTTCTTTCTTCCATCTTTTTCCCCTCTTAGGGTCGAAAACGCTTACATTATAGGAATCGGTAAACAAGATCGAAACATTCAAATTGGCAAAGACGACTCCTATAACTTTACCTTCGTCTACAGGTTCTTGTTCCGGCACGGAAATCGTATCTTTTACCTGCTCCTTCGTGACAGTTTCCGTCTTCATGTCGGAAACCGAATCGCAAGCCATAAATCCCATAAATAAAAACAAAACAATAAGATTTTTCATACTTTTATTATTTAGTTACAAAATACAAGGAAATAGAATTATTAAAAGCATGTGGCCCGGGGTTAAAATGATTTTCGCTATAGTAGCCATTATAATTTCCTCCTTCCGATCCCCAATTCATGTGTAGCCTTTTACTAACAAGAGTGGTTTGAATTGTATTTCCGGTGATACATGTTCCATCATAGA
The DNA here is from genome assembly GCA_031264865.1 of Tannerellaceae bacterium. Classification (GTDB taxonomy): domain Bacteria; phylum Bacteroidota; class Bacteroidia; order Bacteroidales; family Tannerellaceae; genus DFXE01. Next base: position 4,304 of record JAISDJ010000122.1, read on the forward strand.
TTAATTCCAATCCATCACAAATCCACATGTGGCACCCCGTACCGCAGCCAGTTATCAAAACAGGTTTATTTGTACTGATATAATTATAAAGCGAGTTATAATTATAGCCGGAAGAAGTACAGCTCGAATAACCATAATGGGTTGGCAGAACGCTTTGAATATAATACGTATCTGTCCCCGATCCATCGCAGTCATAGTATGTTCCAAGGTAAGTCCCTAAATCTTTTAACAAGTTTTGTAAAATTGAAGAACCTGGACCCATTGAAGACCAACTGTAACTGCTGGGTTTCTGATAATACCTCATTAATTGTGCAAAAGCTAAAGGCACACAACCAACAGGCGGATACCCATTTACCGAACATCCCATATACGTTAAGGCTTCATTATAACCAGTCATTTGACTCCATGTTGTTGTTAACAAAGGGCCATAAGTTATCGTTTGATAATTGGTATAAGTTGCTCCTACCGGAGTACAATACGTCGGAGCAGGTGGTGCTGCAACAATGTTTCCTGTAAAAGCATTCCACATAGCAGTTGTGGAAGCATCCGGTTCAGCATTTTCCGCACGCTTGTCTTTTACATTTTGACTAACATTATCCATCCACATCTGAAGGCCGGGAGGAAATTCACCCTCGAAGTCAAACTCAGAATCGTCGGAATATGCTATAACAGGAGGGATTCGCTTATCGGCAGAAACAATAACAAAACCTCCATTTGTGTAATTAATGATATGAAAATCAGGCTTTCCTACGCCAACAGACATAGATATAGATTGAGAAACTGCCTTAATTTCTCCTTTAGTGATTAAATTTTCATTGTGTAATTGGAGTTTTCCAGCATAAGACAATGCATCACCCAAAGAGAACAAATACTTCTCTTCTTGTGATACAGGCGCTTTCTCTCTTTCAAAAAGAGATTCTTTTTCTCCACAAGTTGTTAATAATACTAACAGCAATAGGGTGGTTGATAAAAATAATAACTTTTTCATATTAATTATTAATTAGTTAAACAAAGATATAAAAATCAATCATATAATATTAAATTTGTATTAAATTATTTGTGTTAAAAAAATATTTAACATAAAGAGAGAAAGAAATCTTTTATATTTACTCCTCAAAATTCACATAGATGAAAAGTTGCAAAACATATTCAGAGGTAACGGAGATATTTTTAATTATGTCATTACTGTTAAGTATCACATTTAAAGTATATGCACAAGAGGATAAGCCCATTATCCATTTTGAATATATGGAGTATTCTGTTGGTATTCTCGATTTAATGAAAGATTCTGTAATCCATATTACTTTTCCTTTTTCCAATGAAGGCGAGCAACCACTTGTTATATTATCAGTCAAGACTTCATGCAATTGCACGATAGCGGACTATCCACGGCATCCCGTATCCCAGAATAAAAAAGATATTATCAAAGTAGAATTTCGCCCTGCCGATAAAGGGTTTTTCAAACGAATTCTTTTTGTCAAAACCAATGCTGTCAATCATACGATAGCTCTTGAAATAGCAGGAGAGGTAAGATAGAGGGTTTACCCGCACTCCCTTTTTGACAATTTGCTATTTCTCCCCTTCATTTATCATTCTGACAAATCAACTGCCGAATACCGTCCGTATTTCGGGACGAAATGAAGGTTGTCGGTAAATAGCCGTTGTATTTGAGGGTTCCCGTTTTACAAAAAGACAGTAAAATAAATCGGAAGCTTTCAAAAACATATTTTCCAGCGTTTTGTATGGTTTATCAGCAGGCATAGTTGTAAATGGGGGTGGTGTTCCGTTACAATATGATAATTGTAAATCAAGTTTGTTTCGGAACAAAACAGCGAAAAAAAAGAGGCTTTCTAAAGGAATTATCAAACTCATTTCAAACTTTTTTCCGGAACAATACGATGTTCTTTCCAGAACAATACGATGCCTTTAGAAAAGAGACATAGTGATTTTTATTCCCAACTGAAAACAAGCAAGTTGCAAGGATAAAATTCTTGACAGGTAACGGTTTAGAAACCAGCGAGCTTCTGTCTTTTACTCCATTTTGCACCAATACAAAGAACGACTTTAGTTACAAATATAATAAATATTATTCGTCTAAGAAAACTATTGAAACTTTTCTTTTCATAGATAGGA
>JAISDJ010000131.1 GCA_031264865.1 Tannerellaceae bacterium
GAAAATGGAAGCCAATATCCATGACCATATTTGGGATCCGGCATATAATTCTCCTGTGGTATAATCTTTCCTATTGTTATGTAATCCTCTATATAAGACGTATTCCATGCCGAATCAAATTTAAATCCCCATCCAAATAATCCAACCGAAGATTGGGTAGAATCATAGAATCTCACACTGTCTCCTTGACACAAAGCGTCATCACTTACAGTGAAATTCATTCTTGCATGCGAGATAAGTATTATTTGTTCTGCCCAATTGTCACAATAGCCGCAAAGATTAAACATTGGATCACTCGGATCGTCTGTTACCGAACTGTCATTCATTGCCCAAAGAGACAACGTTATAACTCCGTTCAGTTTCATCAAATAGTCTGTAGCGCTTGAATCACTGTACAAAAATTCCCAATCCGCTCCTGTTCCGACTGAATCTCCATTTGCATCATATTGAATATAATCCCCAAGAGTTGCATCCCATTTAATTAAAGGTCCCTTAGATTGGCGCACCGTATCTTTTGGGACGTATGGATAATAATCTCCGGCATACCATCTCTGATAAATAGCGCCTTTACTGTCAGATATAAAAGGAATTGTTTCAAATCCACAATAGACCGGATGCTGTCCGGGAGGATCATCATGGGGATCCTTTATTGTCGCAACAGGGGGGCAAACAATTCCGACATCTACTCCTGAAACAACAGGAACAAAATATGAATTACAACCAAGGTGACTCGCTTGCAATTTAATAGTAACCGGACCTGGATTTTGGGGATGAACTTCTGTTGTGTCTGTAGGACCTCCAATTGGAGTATCATTCTCATCCAGCCATGTCCATCCATCTGCCCAAGCGTCCCCTGCCAATGAACCGTCGGAATTTAAACTGTCGTATGCGGTAACTTTAATACTTATTAAGTCTTTGCAATTTGTATCCGGTTCAAATTTAAAATCTACCAAAACGGTGTCTCCTACCATGATATATTTGACAAATATATCATGTACGCACCCTTGCTTATTGGTCAATGTCAGATATACATTATATCTTCCCGTATCCTCATATGTATGTGGTTCTTCACCTGAAATAGACCCTAAGGTGGTATCCTTAGGATCGGCATTAGGATTGGTACCGGTTTCGTCAAAGTTCCATCTCCAAACATAAGAAATAATCTCAGAAGAAGAAATCAATGAATCGGGAATATTTGCCAGTGTAACTGTATGCGGAACGCACCCATGCGGCGGATCAGGCGGTGCAGGGTCAATTACCGTTCCAACAGCATGCATTCTAAAGATATGGATATATTGGTAAACCGGTTCCAAAGGACAACCGTATGGCGTTGTACCTGTCATCTTCACTCGATAATTACCATATCCTCCATCCGGATAGGCATAGATGTCATCCGGAACGGCAGATACTCCATAAGTATGTGTCGTTGTATGCCCTGTTCCCGTAGTACCGTCGTAGAAATCCCAGTTCGTTTGAGCTTTGCCAAAATCATCGGGCCAGGGGTATGAAGTAGTATTATTAAACGTAATAACATGGTCAGGATCACATTCATTTGTATCCGTTGCGGTTATTTCCGAAGGAATCTTGTCGAAAAGATGAAGCGTAACAAACGTATCTACAGAACAACTTCCGTCTCCGGTTTTGTCAATTATTGTATATCTTAATGTATGCGTACCTACATCCTGTTTACGAAATATAAACGTAGGCTCTCTAAGGATTGGCCTCCCATTCATAATATTATCAATTTCCCAGTCATATTCTACTGAATTGCCATTTCTCCCTATTGGATAAATCGTATCGGGCAAAGAACAAATAACAGTATCTTCCAATGTAAAAACAGGAGTTAATTTTACTACTCTGATATAATTAGATTTTACCACCGAATCAACACAACCATGTTGACTTGTGGCAACTAAAGTAACCGGATAAACTCCGGGCATATAGGTATGCGTTTCATGCTCTGAAGTAGAAGTAGTTCCGTCTCCAAAAGACCACCTGTACGTATTATTTACTCCTGCAATTCCCGTATCGGTATAATTTGTAAAAACAGGTTTCCCTTCGGGCGCTGTAGCGCCTCCAAAGCAAAAATAAGCATTATCCGCAGCAAAACCTGTCCTCGGCTTTGTCCGAACAAAAACAAAATTAGAATATTCCAATCTGCTTGCACATTGATTGGTATCCGTAACGGTTAACGATACCGGATAAGAAACTTCTCTGTTTTGACCATTCAGATAATTATATGTAGGAGCGTTTTGCGTAGACGTTCCCCCGTCTCCAAAGTCCCAGACAACGCTCTTTACCATTCCTTGAGTAAAAGGAGAAGCCATGCTATAATTGAAAGTTATTCCTTCTCCGGGACAAATAGAGTCAGTATTTTTCGCAAAAGAAAACTGCGGCATGGAATGAACTACAAATTTCATACTATCCATTCTTTCTACATTCGCCCACCATACCGTCATCACAGCCCAGTATGTTCCCGCCTGTGAAATAATAGCAGTATAGGGTGAAAAATTAGAAGGATACGTTTGCGTATGAATAATAGTCCCTGTTACCGCATCTTTTACTTCCCATTTTATCCCCGTTACACCTGCTGAATTTGAACTGGCATTTCTAAGTTCAAGCATGGCGCTTTGTACTCCGGGTTCAACACAACGAAGTCCTTGGGAAAAATCTCCTGCAATAGTCGCCGTTTGCGACATTCCATAGCCTATAAATAGGCTCAAAACATTGATTAATAAAAATCTTCTCATGACATTTATTTATTTTCAGTTAGAATTTATATTACTTCTTTAATTATTTTAGATAGACATTTATTACATAGACGATACTTTCATTGAAAATGTTGCCTCGCCATCAAATTTTTTTCTCATAAGCGTTCATTAATATGCTCTAATCATTGACGGATAATATTCTATCTTATTCTGTTTGCTAAACTTTTATATTCCTCCGCTTCCTCTTTTCTACCGCGCTTTTCAAAACTTTGCGCTATCGTTATATATAGTTTTCTATACGCATTGGCTTCATCTAAACCTTGCGCCTTATAAATTTCAATTAATTGGTTTACGCCCTGGTTATCCAATTGGTCTATATCAATTAAACGTTCAAGCATCCTTCCGGCAGACGTCAAATTATTTTGCTGGAGATAAATATTACATGCCAGAAGATATGCCCCTCTGGATTTAAAGTTACATTCAATCATTTTATTAGCAACTATCAAGGCGTCATCAAAATTGTTTTTTGACAGGTAATAATGCGCTAACATATAATTTGCCGATTCATGAAGCGGAAGAAACTCAAGAACACGATCAAGATATAGCTTTGCACTGTCAAGCATCCCAACTTGAAAGTATGTTTCGATTAGATTCATCATTACAACTTCATTCCATTCATCGATTTCAAGCGCTTTCTGAAAATAATATATGGCGCTATCAATTTTGTTTTCAGACTTGTATTGGAATCCTTTCCAATCGGATTTATCATTTCGCTTTAAAATAAGACAAACCGGTTTTCCATTAACATCTATTGTATGGACTGTATTTTTGGGAGGGAAATGTTCGCTTTTAATCTGTTCAGGCGGCATCCCTGTGATTACAAAAATACTGTAATCCCAATCAAAATTGCTCCGTTCATACCAACGCAGAAAATTTGCTTGGAATTTTGAGGTATCATGACGTAAGAAATATCCAACTGAAACAGGATGCCAGGACGATACAATGATTTTATCTCCCGTCTCCAATCCGTTTTTCTCTGCATTGGCAATTACCCACTCCGAAGCCTTACGCGTGGAATGATAATAATAATCCATCTCATAATTACCATACATTGCTTCCATTCCTCCCGCAAGTTCATTAAAATAGATATATTCGTAGGGATGGTTTTTCATAATATGAAACAATGGAGTAATCAAAAGTAAAACAGGTAAAGCCATTGCCGCTATTTTAAGGTATTTATTTTTCAAAAATTCCACCAAAGCACTAAAGCCCAATCCCGCCGCAACAACCATGGGTGGATAAGCAAACAAGGCATGTCTCCAGCCTCCATAAACATTTGCTTTCGTATATACAATCCAAAAAACAGGAAAAATAAATGCAAAATAAACAAATAGAAAACTGGCTCGATTCCCTTTCTTCCAGCCTCCTACAAAAGGATACAATATCATACCCAATATAACAGCTATCGGTATGCTCATCAATATATATTTGGGAGTATAATACCCCGGTAAAACGTCAGACCATTGATTGGCTCCTTCAAAAACCTGTCGTAAAGATATTTGAAAATGAGCCATCTTTGTATACACTTCGTAAACATGTTTAAAAGGCGCTTCCAAAGCGTATGGCCAAATCAATACAGCTAAAAAATATCCGGCAAATGAGATAAGTAATCCATATCCTAAAAGATTTTTAAACAGCGTCCATATTTTGTCTTTTTCAGCGGTTTTCTTTTTTATTTTTGTCTTCAACTGTAATTTATTTTCGTTACGGGCATTAACCCATTGGGCTATAAAATAAATTACTGAAAAGAATCCAAAGTATGCAATCAAAAGCAATCCTCCAACCCGAATACCAATAGCCAATCCGATACTTACAGCCAGCATAATTACTACTCTTTTGGGAGGTCGCGGAATTGTCTGCAAAAAATAGTAAATGTAATAAACTCCCATCATCATCATCGCAGAAAATGGTATATCTTTCAAGTTATTAAAAGAATGCCCCAAATAACGGGGAGATAAAAACAAAAGAATAGCCGTAATAATTGCAGCATACCATTTTCGACTGACTCTATATGCCAGCAAGGCGGCAAATAACATTCCTACCCAGCCAAAAACAACATTGGTTAAATGACGAACCGTGATAATATCCTCAATTCCAAAAACAGTAGCAATCAAACAGGCTATATTATCAGGAGTTTGTCCATACTCTCGACTATTTTCTGCGCTACTTGCCGCTGTTACCGAAACAGCAACCGTATCTTCTCCAAAAGTTCTATAATAATTTATAACATCTTTGGCATGATTGAGATGATAAAATTCATCTCCTGAAGTTCCGGCTTGAAGCCCCAGAATCACAAATAAAACAAGAAAAAACAAAGATATTCCCCAAAACAATTTTTTCCATATTTTCTCAGTCTTATCCATAAGATTTTTTTCTCCTTTATTTTGAGGCAGTGTCTCTTCCACAGGTTTTTCTTCTTTTTGAGAATAGTTTTTTTTATTATTTTGTACCAATTTTCCCATTTATATTCATCTTTAATTTATTATATCATTATCTTCCAACTTAATCAATCAAGCATATAATATTCGGTAAACTTGACGAGCGCAAAGATACAATATTTTATGGAATAAAACAAAGAAAAAACGATTAAGAAAAAAAACATAGAGTGTAATGGGCGAAAAGATGAAGGGAAGAAAAGGCGAAAAGGTGAAGGGATGAAAGGGCGAAAGGATGAAGGGGCAAGGGCGAAAGGATGAAGGGGCAAGGGACAAGGTAGCGAAGCCGCGATGCTTTGTCGGCAAGCGTGAGCGGTTTCTTTTAATTTATGTGTAACGAGGACATTATATATATAGGTAATCTTACATTCGCAAGGCGGCGGCCTTATATTCGCAAGACGGCGGCCTTATATTCGCAAGACGGCGGCCTTACATTCGCAAGACGGCGGCCTTACATTCGCGAGACGGCGGCCTTACGTTCGCGAGACGGCGACCTCGCGTTCGTGAGACGGCGACCTCGCGTTCGTGAGAAGGCGACCTCGCGTTCGTGAGAAGGCGACCTCGCGTTCGCGAGAAGGCGACCTCGCGTTCGTGAGAAGGCGACCTCGCGTTCGTGAGACGGCGACCTCGCGTTCGCGAGAATGCGACCTCGCGTTCGCGAGAAGGCGACCTCGCGTTCGCGAGAATGCGACCTCGCGTTCGCGAGAAGGCGACCTCGCGAACACTCTGTTTAACAGAGGTATTTATATAGTTTCTTGTAAATTTTTTTTTATTCCCGTTAGGGAATATCTTTCGGTAGAAAACAAAACAATACACAATATCTGCATTCCGTAGGAATGCAACCTAATTTTATTAGAATAAATTTAAATACTCCTTAAAAGCGTATCGCCTTCCACGCTGTCCGCCTGTAATTTCATTCAAAATACCGATTCTT
>JAISDJ010000170.1 GCA_031264865.1 Tannerellaceae bacterium
CTTTCGGTTATCTATTTACTAAGACGATTTAGATTCCTAGTGAAGCTCTGATTTTTCCTATTTTTTCTTCTGCTGCTTTTTGGGCTTCTGCTAATTCTTCCGGATTATTTACATTGTAATGTACTTCGCAATAGAATTTAATTTTAGGTTCTGTGCCGGAAGGACGGATGGATACCTTTGTTTTGTCTTCCGTTACGTATTGAAGTACATTGGATGTGGTAGGCATATCTAATATTAGCGTCTCCTTATCCTGGCAACTGTATCCTTTTAATGTAGAATAGTCAAAAATAAAAGCAACTTTAGAACCGGCTATTTCTGTTAATGGATTCTTACGGAAATTGGTCATCATCGCTTCAATTTCTTCCGCTCCGCTTTTGCCTTTCTTTACAACGGATATTCCTTTTTCGTGGGAGAAACCGTATTCTACATAAATTCGTTGCAATAATTGATAGAGCGAAAGCCCCTGGTCTTTAGCCCAGGCTGTCATTTCGGCAAGGATAGCGCAGGCAGATACAGCGTCTTTATCACGAACAAAGTCTTCACAGAGGAAGCCGTAACTTTCTTCTCCTCCACCGATGTAGCTCTTCTTCCCTTCATTCTCGCGCATTACTTTGGCAATCCATTTAAATCCGGTGTATACATCGTACAATTCTACGCCGTTCTTTTCGGCAATTGTGCGGACGAGTTCTGTCGTTACAATTGTTTTGACTATATATTCTTTTCCTTCCAATTTTCCTAACTCCCTCCAACGGGTAATCAGATAATAAACAAAAAGCAAGACTGTCTGATTGCCATTGAGCAATACCCATTCGCCTTCGTTATTCTTTACGGCAGCTCCTACGCGGTCTCCGTCGGGATCGGTTGCCAAAACTAATTCTGCGTCTGTTTCTTTTGCTTTTTCTACAGCCATGGCAAGCGCAGCCGGTTCTTCCGGATTCGGTGAAACGACTGTTGGAAAATCACCGCTCACCACATCTTGCTCCGGTACGTGTATGATATTGGTAAAACCAAACGCTTTTAATGCATCCGGCACGATGTGTACACCCGTTCCGTGAATAGGTGTATAGACAATTTTTAGATCATTATGGCGAATAATTGCGTCTTTCGATAATGAAATACCGGTCAATGTTTCGATGTATTGTTTGTCTATTTCTTCTCCGATAATTTCAATCAGGTCTTTATTCCCTTTAAATTTGATATCCGCAGCGTTACGTATTTTGTTTACTTCGGCGATTGTATTCTTATCATGGGGAGCAATCATTTGTGCGCCATCGTTCCAATACGCTTTATATCCGTTATCCTCTTTCGGATTGTGCGAGGCTGTAAGGATAATCCCGCTTTGGCATCCCAGCTTGCGAATGGTATATGACATCTCCGGAGTAGGGCGAAGATTATCATATAAATAGGTCTTAATACCATTGGCCGAAAAGATATCTGCTGATATTTCGGCAAATTTGCGGCTATTGTTACGACAGTCGTGTCCGATAACGACTTTTATTTGTTCCAATTCTCCGAATTGCTTTTTCAGATAATTGGATAAACCTTGTGTCGCCGCACCAACCGTATAGATATTCATTCGATTGGTTCCTGCACCCATGATACCACGTAAGCCACCTGTTCCAAATTCAAGATCTTTGTAAAAAGCATCAATTAAATCGGTAGGATCTTCTTTGTCAAGTAATGCTTGTACTTCTTTGCGTGTTTCTTCGTCGTAGTTTTGCGTAAGCCAACCCTTTGCCCGGTTTCTTACCATTTCTAATAACTCGCTGTTTTCCATAACTATTATATATATTTATGTAGTTCGTTTTTATTAATGAAGGAACAAATATATTAATTAATCGCTAATTCCGACTTTAACACATACGATTTTATTTATATACTTTTTACATTAAAAATTCCTTGACTCCTTTAACTACTCTAACTACTTATTAATAAATAGATATTCATAAGTAGATACATTATTGCAGGCATCCGTGAGGGTAAAAACAAGTTTGTGATTGCCTTTTGATAAACGTTCCTTGTCGAAATGGTATGTTACAAGCCCTTTCTTACCATCCCATTCAAAAAGGACAAACCGTCCGTCAATCTCTCCCCTATACGACTTTACACCGCTAAGATTATCGGTTATGCGAAACGTAATAACCCGGTTACCTACCCAAGTGGCAGGGTTTATAGGAGTAATAACCGGCGGAACCGTATCCCGTGCGACAGTAAAACTTCCTAACTCGCGAATGCCGGCATCAAGCCAACCATTCCGATATGTGCCGCCAATCCATAAAAGAGATTTGTTTTGTCGTCGCACAATCCCATATTGTTGTTTGTTTTCTATCGAATCTTTTTGCAAACGTATCGACAATTGTGCCTGCTTATGTATTGCGATAGTCCGGTCGTGTAACAGATACGTGGGAGCCAGCGCTGTGCTGTCTTCCTTTACCGAATAACGGAAATAGACGTCGTCGTATAAGTTACCCGCAGGAATCGTCAGGCGAACTCCCTTCGCTCCGAACTTATTTTCACTTTTCCAGTGAAAATATTCTCCGCCGTTTGTTTGCGGGGCAGGGATAGCTTGTTCTTTACCGTCTATCCAAACCGAAAGTCGCGTTTTATTGCCAAATGCATCTTCCAGTTGATAAACCAAATGATAGGTTCGTTCTTCGTTTATAGAGATAATCCCTCTGTTTACACTTTCAATAAAACAGAGTTTGTTGCCTGGGTCTACAAAACTCTTCATGTAAAAAGAATGTTTTTCTATCCACTCTTCATAATCTACAAAACTATTCAGATATCGAGTTTCATCAAATGAAAACCGGTTCATATCGCTTTTAAAAACAAGTTGACTATCTGCCTCTAATGTTATTTTTCGTACGCCGTAAACATTGCTTGTTCCGTCCATGTAGTCGTAACTCTTTATGGCGAATGCGATATCGCCCCATGCCTCTATTTTCCCTGCAACAATTTGCTGTCCGTTTTTGGCTGTTATCAATTTCAATTCCTTTTTATTTCTGCTTCCGTTTATTATTCCTTTTCCTTCTATCGGATAGGCCATAACACCTTGGATTTTAGGCGCTCTTTTATCTGCTATTTGTCCTTTGTAATAATCAAAAGGGTCTACGACCTCGTCGGATTCAGTGTCGCGAACTTCAAAATGCAGATGAGGTCCTGCTGAACTGCCCGTATTACCGCTTAATGCAATGATATCTCCTTCTTTTACAGGAAAACGATTTGTTTCAGGGATGAGGTCTACGGAAAAACGCTCCAATTCGTATTGGTTATTTCTGACATATGTGGCAATTGAATCATTAAATGCCTTCAGATGGCCATACACGGTAGTTGTTCCGTCGGGGTGATCGATATATAAAGCGTTTCCGTATCCCCATGGACTAACGGAGATACGTGATACAAATCCGTCTTTAGCAGCATGAACCGCTTTACCTTCCACACCCTGTGTTTTGAAATCGATACCTGCATGAAAATGATTATTCCGTAATTCGCCGAAGTTACCGCTTAACAAAATAGGGAAATTGAACGGGTTACGTAATTGCTGGCTTTGGATCGTAAAGCTTAATCCATCTGTTAATAAGAAAATAATAAGAGTAATAAGATAATGACGCATAGGGTTCTTGTTTCTTTTTCTAAGGCAAATATAGCAAGAAATCTGCCAAAACAGGCAAATGGTCGCTATATCCCGCTTCATACTTATATCCGTAGTAAGTGCGGCAAGGCCGAATTCCCCGCCATGTTTTATCTTTGGTAAGTAGAAAGGAAGGTGAAAAGTTTTGTATACTTCCGGGGATAAGTTTCATTCTTGCTTTGGGTGATGACATGGAACGGTGAATGATTATCTGGTCTAACTGGCTCCATTCTCCCTGGTATTTATGGCTGCCTGTCTTATCTGTGAACAAGTTTTGTAAGTTATTTCCAGTTACAAGTTTCATACAACGGCTATCGGGTGAATCATTAAAATCACCCATTGCTACAATCAACGGGCAAGAGCGGATCTGAATCAGTGAATCACATAGTTTGCGTAATGCTATCGCTGCATCCATACGACGCGTTTCGCTCTCTTTTTCTCCTCCATATTTGGATGGGAAATGGCAAATAATTACATCAAGGGTATCCCCTGAGATAACTTCTCCTGAGACATGTAACATATCACGTGCCGTACGTGTATTTTTCTTACGATGGCTAACCGGTATGGAATGGTGGTTTATGTAACGAAACTTATCTCTTTGATAAAGCAGAGCTACATTGATACCACGCCTGTCCGAACTATTAGATATACAGTATTGATAATGCTGGGTATACAAAGGCGTTTTCCGAAGGAGATGAGTTACAACCGTATCGTTCTCTACTTCACACAGACCAACGAGGGCGGGAGTGTCCCATTCGCCTGCTGCGGTGATTACTTTGGCTATTTGCCGAAGTTTATGATAATAACGTTTATTATTCCATCGCCTGCTGCCCGATGGGAGAAATTCATGATCGTCTATTACCGGATTGTCTGTTGTATCGAAAAGATTTTCTACATTATAACTCATTACGCGGAAAAAGACTTGGCTGTTCATACCCGGCAAGAAAAACAGAAAGAGAATCAGGATAGTTAAGGTTTTTCGCATAGGATTTCTTATTCTTCCTTTTCCGGTTCGGCAACGTATTCGCAGGCTCCGATATCAGGTCCGTCTTCGCTTGTCAGGCGATCGACGCCAAAACGGTCAAACGGATATTTCTCGGCAATGGAGCGGTCTGCTCTGCCGATAACCGGCTGCTCCTTCTCCGGATTCCCTTCTTTGTCTTTGTTTATCTCGGGACGGAAATCATTGACGTAATGGTTGTCGTCGTTTCCAATGGATTTATAGTGGGGAAAATAGTCATTCGTGATAAATTGGGTACCGGTAAAGCTCGCATTCGTTGTCTTTTTGGTTTTAACGGCACAATGGTTAAAGAGGAAATTAAATTCATCTTCTTTTTTATCAATGAGGATTTCCCCTTTTAGCTCTTCAGCCCCTTCGGGATAGCTTCCGTCAATGATACAATTATCAAAAACAGCTTTCTTTAAGGCTACATTTTTTATTGTAGCTTCTTCATTGGAGACAGTCATATAATAGTTTGCCAATGTAAGTACCGGTTGTACATTCCTCGGGCTGATCTTATATTGATTGACAAGCGTACAATGAATGAAGTGGTATTCGCCTCCCTGTAAAGATACTAATCCCTTTTTGGCATTACTGAATTCCGTATTAGAAGCTTCTATATGACAATTGACGGCACGGAAAATATTCCCGGAAGAATTAGTGATTTGAGTGTTCGTAACTGTCAGTTTAAGACGTTCGGGAGTGGATTCTTCACAAACGACTCCTCCCGTACTATTTCTAACGACAGTATAATCCATCACATTGTCGAAACTCTCCGGTTTAAAATAGAATCCGTCCCATAATCCGGATATACGATCATAAGGAAGATCTGTTAATAAATTATCAAGTCTATCTCCCCGAAACGTTATCGGTTCTTCCAGGGTGCCGGTAGCATTTACAGTTCCGTATATGATCCATTTGGCTTTATCATGCATATAAAAAGAAGTTCCTTTTTCAATGGATACGGTAACACCTTCGGCAATCGTTATACTATCATATACCAGGTAGGGGCGTTCAGCCGAGAGGATTGTATCTTTATCGAATATGAATCCTCCTTTGATAAGATTGGCGTCTTGTCCGTAAGCTTGTAATAATATAGTTTGTTTTACTCCGTTTGTGGTAAACTCTATATGATCTTCAATTAATAACGGCTCGTCGCTTCCGGTTGGGTCTACTGTTACTTCTACAAAGACATACATACTGTCTTTACTAAGAATACGAATACCGGAAAACGTTTCACCGCTACGCCCGTCTACATTCATACGGAAATTAGACTTTTCCGTATTTACCAACCGGATAGATTCAATGTTGAGCGGTTCTTTGTTTGTATTATAAACCATAAACTGAAGCGTTGCCGAACCGATCGTCGTAAACACGGTGTCGAATGTAAGCGTATCTACCGAAAAGCTAAGTCGCAGGTTTGGATTCGTAGAATAATCATCGTTCAAATCGTTACAGGCCGAAAAACATCCGGATAACACAATGATACTTATAAATATAAAAACAATCGGTTTACTCATTTCTAATGGTACTTAATAAAAAAGAGGAAAAACCGAATTTTATTCAGGTTCATCCTCTTTTCATAACGAAAAAAGTAAGTTTTTATTTTGCAGGAATATTCTTTAATAAATCAAGCAAGTGTTCCCACCATAAAGCCACCGTATGAATTTGGATCCGTTCGTTTGGCGAATGAACATCACGTAAGGTAGGGCCAAAAGAAATCATATCCAGGTAAGGATATTTTTCAAGGAACAAGCCACATTCGAGCCCGGCATGAATGGCCATCACTTTCGGTTCTTTGTTAAATAGTTTTTTATAACTATCCACAGCAACTTTTAGTATGGCAGAGTCAGGGTTAGGCGCCCATCCCGGATAGCCATCGCCCTGTGTAACTTCGGCATTAGCCAACAAAAATACGGAAGATACCTGATTTGCTATGGCTTCTTTACTCGATTCAATAGAACTACGTTGGCTTGTCCCAATCACGATTTTGCCATCATTTTTCATTTTAACCGAAGCAAGATTCGTGGATGTTTCTACCAATCCCTCAATATCATGGCTCATGGCGATTACTCCGTGCGGACAACCATGAACGGCATAGATAAGTTTCTCTACAACCGCAGGGTCGATACCTGTTGCAGGTTTATCCACCGATTGCATGGTTATTTGAACATCCGGGTCGGCATGTTTCAATTCGTTCTCTACATCAGCAACAAAGCGGTTAAGCATGGCGCGGGCTTCTTCTTTGTCGCCCGGCTTCAAGCCGATAACAGCATTTGCTTCCCTGGCAATCGCATTACGCAAATTACCTCCATCGATAGAGCAAAGAGCAAAATCAAAATTCTTTTTCAGGATATAGAGAAAACGAATTAATAGCTTATTAGCATTACCCAATCCTTTATGAATATCACATCCCGAATGCCCTCCTTTAAGCCCTTTTACATCGATACGGAAATAGTGTAAATCAGCGGGTGCGGGGATTTGTTCATAATATAAGATACCTTGTGTATCCTTTCCTCCTGCACAACCAATGAATAATTCGCCTTCGTCTTCGCTATCGAGATTAAGCAGTAGTTGCCCGGTCATAAATCCGGGCTCCAATTCCTTGGCTCCGGTCAATCCGGTTTCTTCATCTACGGTAAAAAGACATTCGATAGGGCCGTGTTCTATATCGTTTGAGGCAAGTATAGCCAATTCGGCTGCCATCCCGATACCATTGTCGGCGCCTAATGTTGTACCGTCGGTGCGAAGCCAGTCTCCGTCTACGACTGTTTGGATCGCATCATTTTCAAAATCGAATACTTTATCGCTGTTTTTCTCACAAACCATATCCATATGAGATTGTAAGATAACGGTAGGAAGCGCTTCGTATCCTTCCGTAGCCGGTTTCGACATAAGGATATTTCCTGCTTTATCCTTTTTAATAGCGATGTTATACTCTTTGGCAAATGATTCGAGATACCGGATTATTTTTCCTTCTTTTTTTGACGGCCGGGGCACTTGTGTAACCTGATGGAAGAATTTCCATACGATTTCCGGCTTTAGATTTGTGACGTCCATATGTTTATTATTTTAAAAGATGTTCGTACTTTACGTTAATAAATGGGCAATATATAAAGTTTGCATTTAAAAAAGTAGAATATTATACCGAAAAGGTATCATATAATCAGTTAAACTCTTATATTTGCGTCCACAAATATAAAAGAAAATGCTTACAACGTTATTGTTGACTATCATAATTATTCTTGTTTGTGTTGTATTGCTCTCGGTAAAGGTACTGTTTAAAAAGGGAGGAGAATTCCCCAATACACACGTCGGAGGTAATAAAGCCTTGAGCAGGAAAGGGATTCATTGCGCCAAAACACAGTATCGTGAAACATTGGCTCACAAGAATCTGGAAGAACGTTTGAATGAAATAGAAATATAATATAATGATTTAATTTGCGCTTTATGAAGAACATTAACTACGTGATTAGCGGTGCACTTGCAGTCGCTGTTGTTATTTTATTTATCATGCAGTTTGCCGGGGAAAAAGAAACTAAAACAGAGAGAGCTGCGTTTACATCCGAAGGAGATTCCACCGGTCTATTACCTGTAGCGTATGTAGACATGGACTCCTTGCTTCTGAATTATAATTATTATAACGACTTGCTCGAGGTAATTATGAAAAAGCAGGAAAATTCCCGCGCTAACATTAATCAGCAAGCAAACAAATTGCAAACAGAGATACAAGACTTTGAGCGTAAGTGGAACAATAATGCATTCCTTACCACCGAACGCGCCCAACAAGAACAACAGCGTTTGGTGCGGAAACAACAAGAATTACAGGAGCTGGATAACCGTTTGGCCCGGGAATTAATGGAGGAACAACAAAAGCTAACCGAACAGTTACGCGACTCTTTACTTACTCAATTGAAAGTTTACAATCAAGATAAGAGATTCCAGATTATATTCAGCAGCCGTTCAACAGATGTAATCTTATTAGCAGACGAAACTTACAACATTACAGATGAAATCCTAGCTTACTTAAACAAGAACTATTCTCCTTCCGTAAAATAAGAGGGTAGCGAAAAGTAGGAAAAAGATTACAATGTCTTTAGGAAACCATTACGATGTCTTTGCAAAACCAGTGTGATGATTTTAGAAAACCATCACACTCTTTTCCTAAAGACATCGTAATCTTTTTTATTAAAGCAATTCGTCTAAAGAAGATAAATTGATTAAATAATATCTTCGGGGATGTACAAGTTCGCCGCCATCATACCAAGGAAACTCCATTGCTATTACTATTGCTATCGCTGGTGGCACGTATTGTCCTCATTATAGAATTTCATCAGGCTATAAAAAAACTAAAACCACCCTTATCTTTACCGGCAGAAGTGGTATCATACAGATAATATAGATTATTTTAGGTAGTTTTGTCTGCAAATTAATAGTAGATGAAACCTTTTTTATATCAGATAGCATCCCTTTTTTACGATACATTCGGGGCAGACGTCAGTCGTTATGCTTTTGTGTTTCCTAATAGGCGCGCGGGGTTGTTTTTTCAGAAGCATTTGTCGGAGATATCAGACAAACCCTTGTTTTCGCCGGCTATTTTTACCATAAACGATTTGTTTCTGACGTTAAGCGGCAAGCAGGTGGCCGACCGTATTTCGATGCTTTTTTCTTTATATACTATTTATATAGAAAGAAGTAAAGAGACTGAGACCTTTGATGAATTCATCTATTGGGGCGAAATGTTGTTGAATGATTTTGACGATGTGGATAAATATATGGTGGATGCCCGCATGTTATTTACAAATGTAACAGACTTGCGTGAAATAGAAAAGGATTTTAATTTCTTGAGTGAAACACAAATAGCGGCTATCCGTTCGTTTTGGGCTTCTTTTTATCCTAAAAACGATAGTGGAAATCAACAGCATTTTCTTGCTTTATGGAAAATATTTTACGAACTCTATGTGGAATTGAAAAAAACATTATTAGAGGAAAATAAAGGGTACGAAGGAATGATATTCCGCGAAGTGGTAGAAACGATTGAAAAAAACGGTATTAAAGAGTTACCTTATCAAAAGATCGTTTTTGTAGGATTGAATGCTCTTTCTTTAGTTGAGGAGAAACTGTTGCTGGAATTGAAAAGAAACGGTATAGCTGATTTCTATTGGGATTATGCATCAACTAAAGTAACTGATAAAAATAATAAGACGTCTTATTTTGCCGAGCGAAACAAACAGCTTTTTCCCTCTTGTTTACCTTTTGAAGAAACAGCCCCTCCCGAAACAGAGATAGAGGTAATAGGAATACCTTCCGCTATTGGACAAGCCAAACAAGTCTACACTCTGTTAAACGAATTATGTACAACAACAGACTTTACAGAAGAGGAGGCTTTACAGACAGCCGTGGTTTTGGCGGATGAGCATTTGTTAATACCTGTACTAAATGCTATCCCGGAGCAAATACAGCATATAAATGTAACAATGGGATATCCGTTAGGAGGAACGCCGGTGGCCTCGTTGATGGAACATATCTTAGCATTACAAAAGAATGTACGTTACGTGGATCGCCGGCCTATGTTTTATTTCAGGGACGTTTTACAGATATTGGGACATCAATATATTGCAGCTTCCAATCCGGAAGTAATTTCGAGGTTAGTTAAGCATATTACGGAGTTTAATAAAGTAACGATAGATCAGGCAGAATTGAACCAAACACCTTTGTTAGCTATTATATTTACACCCGTAGACGACGTTAGCCAATTGCCGGCCTATTTAATAAAAGTGTTGGAAGAATTAAATAAGCAAATGACTACTGTGACGACCACCGATATGGCGGATGAAGAAAAGCAAACCTTCTCATCGAAAGATATCGAACAAGAGTTCATATTTCATTATTTCACCACCGTAAACAGGATGACGGAAATGATGCGGAAAGCGCAGGTGGATATGAAAATCGATACCTACTTCCGCCTGTTAAAGCGAATAACCGATACAATTACCATTCCGTTCCGTGGTGAACCACTTTCAGGATTACAGATCATGGGAGTACTGGAAACTCGCGCCTTAGATTTTGAAAGAGTTATTATACTTTCGATGAATGAAGGAATCTTCCCTCAGAAGAAAGCTGCCAATTCGTTTATCCCATATAATTTGAGACGTGGTTTTGGCCTGCCTACTTATGAACACCAAGATAGTGTATGGGCATACCATTTCTATCGTCTCATCTATCGAGCAAAAAAGGTAAGTTTGTTATATGATACCCGCAATAACGGTTTGCAGACAGGAGAAAAAAGCCGCTTTATCCACCAATTACATTATCATTATGAAGAGCCGATGCATGAGAAGTTGGTAGTCTACAATGTATCGTCGTCAAAGGCTTTTCCTATCCAAATAGAGAAAACAGATAAGGTAATGGAACATTTGGCTGTTTTCCGTAAAGGAGGCAAGAAAGCCATTTCGGCCAGCGCCATAAATACGTATCTGGATTGTCCGCTCAAGTTTTATTTTTCAGTAGTAGAAGGCATCGAAGAAGAAGAGGAAATAAGCGAAACGATTGGAAGTGATGTGTTTGGTAGTATCCTTCACAAAGTAATGGAAGAATTATATGAACCTTTACGAGGTAAATTGGTAACGGCTGATTTACTTCAGATAATAAGGAAAGATAAGGATTCTATCACCCAGTCAATCACTTGTGCATTTACCGAATTATTCTTTAAAACCGGAACGATCCGTCCGCTTACCGGCCAAAATTTTCTGATTGGAGAGATGATTCGCAAATATGTAGAAAGGATATTGGAACAGGATAGTAAGTTAACCCCTTTCTGTTATCTGGAATCGGAAAAAAGGATGAAAGACCTGTTCTCTCTTTCTGATGGTTCCGGGATACAATTAAAGGGTTTTATCGACCGCATTGATAAAGTGGGAGATACGATACGTATTATCGATTATAAAAGCGGTAAAGGATTACAGCATTTTTCTACGCTTGAAAGCCTTTTCAGTATAGAAGAAAAAGAACGTCCGAAAGCGATCATGCAAGTTTTTATGTATGCCTGGATGTATAGCCGGTTGCCTGAAAACAATGGAAAAAATGTTCGCCCGGGTATTTATTACATGCGTACGATTTTTGCCAATGACTTTGATGTAAATATATATCATCGCATCGGAGCAAGAGAAAAGGAGATAGTTGATCGCTTTTCGGATTATACCGAAGAATTTGAAGCGAAAATGCGTGCCTGTTTAGATGAGATATTTGGAATGGATACTCCTTTTGTTCAAACACCTACAGGGAAGACTTGTGTTTATTGTCCGTTTAAGAACATTTGTGGGAAATAGTGGTGTTAAAAAAGAAAACCGAGTGAAAAATTCATCATATTGGTGCGTTTATCTATTGTGATATTGTCTTCACTGGGTTCATAGGAACTGTTATCTTTAAAATCCGAATCTACCTGGTTTAAACCGAATTCATAGGTAACGTCGAAGAAGAAACGCCAGATGGTAACTCCTATACCGCACACAATATTTATTCCCCAAGGCGTACTGTCGCTGATGTATTTACGAGGTGAGTCGAAGAAATTGGATGAATAACTTACATTATAGCTATATTTAATATTGGGACCTGCCATAAAGCTTAGCCCGTAAGGCCTCTCATTTACTATTTTATAACCTATCAATGCAGGCGCTTCTATTGACCTTACTTTATACGTTAACTGATCAAAGCTGCGTGTTGTAGCAGTTACTTCTGTTTCGGAAGGAAGATTAAATCGGATATCTCCCGAAGCATGCCTCCAGGATACACTCGGCTGAAAAAAAAACCTGTCTATATTGATACGGCAAAAAGCAGCAGCTAATACGCCGACTTTATATTGTAAGTGAATATTCTCTGCTTTTTTCCCGTCAATCTCAACTGAGTTGATTATCGGAAAGGTGGAATTAAGCCCTACTTTAGCTCCCCAATTAAAAATCTTGTCTTCCACCTCTACCGCATTTTGTGCATACATTGATAGAAAGAACAAAAGAAATAACCCTATAAAAAAAGCTTTTATCATGCTATCTTTTTAGTTCTTTTTCTTTACCGACCAGCCAAATTTACCGATCAATTCGCCCAAACCATAATACTTACCGTGTGCATAAGCTAATAGCCCTGCTTTTTCCATATCAAAAGCTCCAGTTGTTTCATTCAGGTATTTTTCATCAGCTTTCACATTGACAACATCGGCTATAAACATGTCATGGCTTCCTAACGCCATGACTTCCCGTACCCGACATTCTATACAGAGAGGGGATTCTTCAATTATAGGGGCTTTCACTACAGATGCTTTAGCAGGCGTGAGATTCATTTCCTCGAATTTATTGTGATCTTTACCAGAAGTGACTCCGCACCAATCCGTAGCAAAAGCTAAGGATTCCGTTGTGAGGTTAATGACAAATTCCATATTTTTCTTTAGAATAGGATATGAATGTCGCTCCGGACGGATAGAGATGTAACACATCGGCGGATTCGTACAAAGCGTACCTACCCAACTTGCTGTAATAATAGTGTATTCGGCGGGTTCGCTTCCACAACTAATCATAACTGCCGGCAGTGGATAGATCATCGTTCCCGGCTTCCAGTCTATTTTCATTTAATTACAATATCTTCTTTATTTATTTTGCGTTCGCAATAACAGCATTTAATGGTACCTTTATCTTTATCAATTACATCAAAACGAGTAGACATCGGCTCGTTGTTAGTAATGCACTTTTTGTTATTACATTTTACTATACCGATAAGTTCGTCGGGTAATGTGACTGTATATTTGTCAATTACTTCATAATCGCGTATTACGTTCAGTATTACATTTGGGACAATGAGCGCTATACGATTAATTTCATCCTCTTCAAAGAATTTGCCGGCAATTTTGATAACACCTTTCCGTCCCATCTTCTTGCTGTAAAAGTTATTCCCGATAGTGATCGTGTTGTTCATCTTTTCCAATTCAAGCAGATGAGCTACTTTAAATAATTGGTCGGGGGGAATATGATCTATAGCCGTTCCGTTTTCCAAAGCAGCTACCTGTAGTTCTTTTTTCTTTTGTGCAGACATCACTTTTATATTAAATGATTTATACCTAAAACTTCGCAAATGATCGCTTCGCGCGTAAATAGTCCGTTGCGTGCCTGCTGGATGAAATAAGCTTTCGGGTTGTCGTCTACGTCATAAGCTATTTCATTTACACGAGGGAGCGGATGCAGGATGCGGAGGTTGTCTTTGCTGTTTTTCAGCATGTCGTTCTTCAGGATGTAGCTGTTTTTAACCCGTTCATACTCTTCCAAATCAGTAAAGCGTTCGCGTTGTACGCGAGTCATATACAGAATATCCGACTGATTGATGATATCTTCGGTAAAGTCTGTATGCTCCGTATAAGGGATGTTTAATTTATCACAGATATTTTTTTGTTCCTCCGGCATACGTAATTCTTCCGGAGCAATGAAATGGAAGGTGGGGTTAAAATGAGACATACCTACGATTAGCGAGTGCACCGTGCGGCCGTATTTCAAATCGCCTACTATCGTGATGGTGAGGCCTGTTAGCTTTCCCTGCGTCTTTTGTATGGAGTACAAATCCAGTAAAGTTTGCGAAGGATGCTGGTTGGCTCCATCTCCGGCATTGATAATCGGTATATCGGTTACTTCCGAAGCATAACGCGCCGCACCCTCCAAATGATGCCTCATAATGATAAGATCCACATAATTGCTTACCATGAGGATGGTATCTTTAAGTGTTTCTCCTTTTGACGAACTTGTTGTAGAAGCGTCCTGAAAACCAACAACGCGTCCCCCCAACCGGTTTACAGCCGTCTCAAAACTCAGGCGGGTACGGGTGGAGGGTTCAAAGAATAAGGTAGCTGCTACCTTACCGTTCAATAGCGTTCGGTTCGGATTGGCTTCGAACTTGGCAGCATTCTCCAAAATACGTAAAATGTCTTCTTTGGAACATTGATCAATGGAAACTAAGCTTTTTCTCTTCATAGGCGTACTCATTGTGTTTTTCATTTATTTCATATATTCCGCTAAATCTCCCGGTAGGTAGAAGGTATTGTTCTTATCTACATAAACGATAACAGTATTGATCCTGA
This sequence comes from Tannerellaceae bacterium, assembly GCA_031264865.1. GTDB lineage: Bacteria > Bacteroidota > Bacteroidia > Bacteroidales > Tannerellaceae > DFXE01. Next base: position 14,743 of record JAISDJ010000170.1, read on the forward strand.
TTTCTTTCTCTCCTTTCTTGCCTTCTGTTACGATATTGGTAAACGGCTTTATGTTCAGTTGTTTCTTTTTATTTTTCACCACCAATGTGGGAGAGCCTTTTTCTTCTTTAGACGGGATAATCTCACAGGTGTAGTCTTTGAATACCTCTGTATGGGGAGCAAAGTTTTGTCCGGTTAATTCATCTAATACATCTCTGTTAAAACCAAAAAGATTGCACAGGTATTCATTCAGTTCAATATTTGTATGCATGCCCAAAGGTATATCTCCCTGCGGATGATATCCGGCAAGGAATACTTCTTCGCCGGTATGGCCTCCGGTAGTAAAACCAAAGCATGTTTTGGATGTGATTAGTTTAGAAATGAACGTATTCAGTGATCCGCTATACAGTGATGGCTCGATACCTTCAGACGAACGTTCGTTTTCAGGAATGGGGCTATTCTTGTAACTGCTGCAATGATATAAAGCTTCGAGCTCCTGTTCGTTCAATTCAAAACCCGCATACTCACGGAATATATTCTGTACTTCCGAAGCCGGTTCGCTATTTAACTTTTCTGCAAAACCCTCGGCTGTTAATTTAAATTGAGAAAAAGCATGAAAAAGCTGGTCTTTCGTAAGCTTGTCGTATCCGCCGCAATGACGCACGCCAAGACTGATACCGCTGTTTCCATGATCGGGTGCTATAATAACGGCTGTCTCGCCATCTTTCTGTGCAAATTGTAAAGCCACGCCACAAGCCCGGTCGAAAGCCAGGAAATCGGTAGCCATTCCTACCGGGTCGTTCCCATGCGCCGCCCAGTCTATCTTACTGCCTTCCACCATAAGGAAGAAACCATTTTCATCCGTTGATAGTTTTTCAATAGCGATACGGGTCATTTCCGCAAGGGATGGTTGTTGAGTGGGATCGCGGTCGATGTCGTACGCCATTTCACGATTTCCGTATAACGCCCATATTTTGTCAGATGTATCCTTGCGCATGCCGTTCAAGTCATTCTTATAAACGGCATATCCGTTTGTTTTAAGATATGTTTCACTTTCTTCGGACAATAGCGATACGCCTCCGCCTATCACTACGCTTAACCCATTGTGCACCATTTGTGGAGCTATCCACTCATATTTACTTCGGTTGTAACTGTGGGCTGAGCAATCCGCCGGCGTAGCATGCGGAAACTCGCAGGTAAAGACCAATCCAGCGGCTTTATTATGCAATAATTTACCTGCTTCCAATACGGTTGTCAGCGGTTGGAAAGCGCGTGCAGGATCGTTTGGATAGATGTCGTTCACAGGGTCGCTTTCAGGATACGTAGATACATAGCCTGTTCGGCTGGGGTAACCGGTCATATAGCAAGACGTAGTAGGGGCCGAATCTCCGATAGGAGCATTAGATGAGTGTGTGCGCACGGTTCCGCAAAGGTAGGGATCAATGTTTAATTTGGACAGTTCGGGATGATTGTACCATTGCAGCCATCGTGCGATTGATACGGTGGCTAATGAAGTTCCGTCCGGAATCAGAAGGATGACGTTTTTAACCGGTTTAATTTCATTTGTTTTTCCAGTTCCGTTTACCGGCATGATAAACAGGGTAAACAAAAGTAAAAGTGCTACTACCTTATTCATAAGTAATTGATTTATGTTATTAGATTGTTATAATTGAATAATATTTTCTTCGGCGAGCGTTAATTTCTCAAGGCCTGATTCGGTAACCAGAAAACTGTTTTCTATACCAACAGCTCCCACACCGGGAATTACGAATTTAGGCTCCAGAGCAAAGACCATATTCGGCGTCAGCAGTTCCTTTGAACGTGGCGTGAGTACCGGCAGTTCGTTTATCTGTATGCCAATACCGTGACCTACAAATTTGGCTTGTTGTTTCGTCCCCATGAAATAGGGTGACAGGCCTTCCTGTTCGGCGATACGATAAGACAGGTTGTATAGTTCGGCACAAGGCATTCCGGGTTTCGCCATAGCTTCTATTTCCTGCTGGATAAGAATGGATACCGTATGTGCTTTATACGCCTGTTCCGGTAGTTTGCCAACGGAGAAGACGCGTGTCATATCTGTTATATAGGCTGTATAATTGCCAGCCATATCTACCATAATGGCCATTCCGTTTTTCAATTCAGTACCGTTAGCGCCGAGAGGTAATGAGATAACTCCTCCGCCTCCTAAAGCAAAATCGAAAGGCGAAGGCGTCTGAGCATTATCACCGGCTAAAATACTTCCCATATATATATCCATATTGCTTCCGAATGCACGGAACAAACCAATTGAACCGTTTTGTCGCATCCGTTTTTCTATTTCATATTGAAACTCCAGGTCGGTCATACCCGGACGATAGCAGGAGGGTATCTCTGCATAGGTTTTATTGTGTTGCCTGGCCGATATCCGGAATTGCTCAATCTCCCAAGGTGTTTTGATACTGCGTAAGGTACGCATGAGGGTGGTTGCATTTTCCGTTTCTTTCGGTTGGAATACGGCCAACAGACGTATGTATTCATTATAGGTTAATTCATCCGCTTCGAGCAATAGTTTTCCCGGTTTCTTTATTCCTCTTTCGGCAAAAACAGTTGTTATTTCTTCAGGCTTACGGATATAGGCCATTTGTTCGGCGCTTAATCCATTCGGGCGTTTAACAAAAAAGAAAGGCTCTCCCTCCACCGGCAAATAAAAATAACCGCTAAAAATACGGCCAGTCATATAATATAAATTGACGTCTACAGATAATAAGCATCCATCCGCACCCATTGCACTCATCGCCTGCTGAACCCGATCCCATTTTAATCGCAAATCATCAGCTAATCCTTTTTTTATCATCCTATTTTACAATCTATTGTTATGACTATCTCTTTATCGAATGTCAAAATTACTAAATTTGAATCGGCTTAACAACTTTTCTGTAAGTTCTTTTTTCAAATACGTTTACCCTGAAATTAATCGTATGAAATTTTGATATATAAACAAAAAGTTTTATACTTATACGCCATTAAAAAAAGAGACTATGTTAGTAATTCGTACAAGAGAATTTAGAAAAACAGAAGACGACACGCTAATGAGTAAAGAAGAACTCCGTATAAAAATGGGATTATAATGTATATTGTAGAACTAACCGAACTAGCAGAGAATCATTTGGAAGCACAATAAGAGCAGGAAATAAAATACTTCTGAAACGAATTTACAAACTGCTGGGAGGACTTAGCGACGACAAACATCGGATATTGTACACAATCGGCGAAGAAGAAATAATAGTGCTCGTTATTTCATTGTGGGGGCATTACGGCGATAAATAAAGATACTCGCGCACACTTTCCGGTAAGAAGAAGCGTATGTCTTTGCCTTCCCGGTAGGCTTTCCGGATGAAGGAGGAGGATATTTCTATGATGGGAGCCGCTACCAATCGAACGGAAGGATATTCGTTCGGGATGATTACTTCGCACCCAAGGCGCGGATAGATGATGACGGGGAATTGTTTGAGGATCATCTCGTAATCTTTCCATTGTTCGATAAGTAACCAGTTATCTGCTCCCATGATGAAATGGAAAAGATGTTCGGGATAACTTTTTTGGAGTTCCGTTAATGTATCTATTGTATAAGAAGGTTTGGGTAGTGAAAATTCAAAATCACTTGCTTTGAATTTAGGATAATCGCCGATGGCTTTTTCTACCATTTGGTAGCGCATCCTGTCGTCTAATAGCATGAGATTCTTTTTTAAAGGGCTTTGCGGGGTGACGAAAAACCATACCTCATCCAATGATTCGTACTCGCACAACCAGTTCGCCAAGGCAAGGTGTCCGATATGGACGGGGTTGAAAGATCCGGAAAAGATACCTGTTTTTTTCATTGATCCAGAAACACTTTTACAACATGAAGTACTTTCTTTTGAGCTTCTGCCAAGTTATCATTTACTATCACCACGTCGAAATGCCGGGCAAACGTCATTTCATATTCGGCTTTGGCGATCCGGCTTTCGATTACCCCGGGTGCATCCGTACCCCTCCCCGCCAATCGTTTACGTAGTTCGTCAACAGAAGGGGGCAAGATGAATATGGAGAGCATCCGATCCCCGTAATATTCTTTTATCCGGCATCCACCCGCCACATCCAGATCAAGAATAACATTGTCTCCCCGTTCCAGGATACGTTCTACTTCCTCCTTCAGCGTACCGTAAAACGTACCGGAATAGACTTCTTCATATTCCAGGAAATCACCCTTT
>JAISDJ010000200.1 GCA_031264865.1 Tannerellaceae bacterium
GCCTTGAACTCAGGTGTGAACCTTCTTTTTGCCATTTTTGAACCCTCCTCATTATGATTATTATACCAGGTTCATTATGATTTGCGGATTTTTTGTATCGATTTATGGTACCATTATAGTGCACTCCTGGTACCTCTGAATAGACACGGACTTGGTGAAATTTTTTAACGAAAAATTACAAAAAATTATTGTAATTTCTAAACTTGTGTGATATTGTCGACCTATAAATATATTACCAAAAGCTTTCTACAAATAAAAAAGGGGGTTTGAGTGAAATCCAATACAATAAAAAAGATATGTATTTGTGGAATTGTTGTCTTCGCCTTTGCCGTTTTGACTGTATCGCTTATGGTAGTGAATAATACTAACTCTTCTGCAACGGATAGCGAAATACAATTGCATCCGATTGTGGAAGAAATGTTACAGTATCTTTCTATTGAGAACTGTGTAGTTACGGAATTAGCAAACTATGAAGATTTATCTATATACCTCAAGACACCTAGAGTTACTGATGAAGAGGTTAACGAGTATATTGATCAGATTCTCATAGGATCAGGTCAGGAGTCACTATCAGAAGATTTTGTGCAAGAAAGATATGATGTTGATAGTATTGATGAATTTTATTCGTATACTCATTCAGATCTCCTTGATACAAAGAAAGTCGAACTGATTATAGACGCCAGAAAAAAGATAATTAGCCAGCTTATTTCGGGCAGTGCATTTAGACTAGATAATGAAGTTGTAGCCAACTATGCCATCGAAACGGTGCAGTTTTATGAGATGGACGCTGCTAATTATGATCTCTCTTTTGACGAATACATGATTCAGGAGTTTGGAGGAAAGGAACAATTTTTCGATTTCTGTTACAATAAAACAGAGTATTTGGTTAAAACATATCTTTTAATAGGTGCTGTTGCTCAGCAGGAAGGATCCTATACAAATTTTGATAATATAAACAATTACAGCGAATATGAAATTTATGATTGTTATCAAAGTTTGGAAAGTGAGTTCTATGATCTGTTTTTAGCTGCGGATAAAGATTTTTGATATTAACTTTTTAAAAAGATAATATATTTGGTGAAAAACTATAAGATTAAGTTAGGAAAGGAAGTGGACTACGATGAGTAAGAGAAGATTTTTATCTAGTATATTTTGCACATTGCTAACAATGAGCATTTGTGTATCACCAACAACAATTTTTGCGGATGCAGTGGCCTATACTGAAGGAGAACTGTTGGAGGAGTCCTATTATGCTCAAGTGCAACTCATCGAGGAAGAGATAACAGAATCAATGCAAAGGCAATCAGACTTAATTGCAATTTACAATGAAGTTGAGGAATCAATGAAATTGCCACAAGCACAAACACAAGCACAAAGGGTACCTCCTCCTAGGACCAAGACCATGTATGCGCCATACTATGGCGGAGCATACGTTGAAGACGGAAGCACTTTGGTCATTTGTGTAACATCAGAGGATGTCATTCCTTTGGACGTAGAAGATAATGTATCATATAAGGTAGTTGAAAATTCGTATAATGATTTGGCTGCAATACTGACATCTGTTGGGGAGCAGTATGAAGAATATTATCCTTTGTATGATGGCACAGGCTCTAATGAAGAACTTCTTTTAAAAAGTCTCGCAGGAATTGGAATTGATGAAACCCTCAATAATATGAATGTAGAGATCGTTGACGTCACAGATGAGAAAATAATCGGCTTTTACGAACTATTTGGCGAGAATGATGTCTTTGTTTTTAAAAATGTCGGCGGCTTCAAAAATGAAATAGCCACATACAAACCGGGAGTAGCACTCTATGTTATTACAGGGCAAAGTGGAACTACCATCACATATGTGAGATTAAGTATGGGATACCGTGCGTATGATGACTTCAATGGTGTCTATAGCTACGGGTTCACTACGGCTGGGCACGGTGTTCAGGACTCTATAGGTCACGCCATTTATTCTAACAGTTCATTCACAAATCAAATCGGCACACGATCAGTCTGGGCATTCAACGGCAGCGTAGATGCTTCTTTCATCCTGAACGGTACAAATACTACCATTGGAACCCAAGCCAATTATTCAGATTCTTCGGGCAGTACAAGCGGTGGTGATAATATTGCAACTAACACATATATGCTTAGCATAGGTACAGGTGAGGTTGTTTATAAAGTTGGTTCAACAACCTATAAAACTTCTGCAACAGTTCTAGATACCGACTTCTCGGCTACCGTAAGCGGTGTTTGTTTTACAAATTTAACAAAGACAACTTACTTTGCTACCCAAGGAGACAGCGGAGGTTTAGTTTACACGTACTACAATGGCGCATATAGACCTGCCGGTATTATATCGGCAGAACAGAAAACTTCTTTGCCATATTATAATATGTATGTAAAAGCAAGTGCAGTTGTTGACCACATGTTGGTTTATCCTTACTGACATATGCTTCTAGAATGGTGGTCAGCATGAGAAAGATACTTGTGATTAGTTTAATATGGTGCATGTTAGGCGGGGCGTATGTTTATGCGGATGGCTTTGTCTTATCGGTTTCATCAGCAAGCGGGAGTGCGGGTGACACAGTAACGGAAGTAACGGAAACGGAAATAAAGACTGAATCGGCATCCGATGCAGCCTTATCAGTCTTACAGGACGACACCCAAGAGTTGACTCTATCCGTCGATTTTAAGGATATTGGCGCGTATGATTGGGCAGCGAAAGCGATTAATGGTCTAGCCGCCGAGGGAATAATCAAGGGGACGGGCGCGGATACGTTCAGCCCTGCTGTGCCTGTAACAAGGGCGATGTTTGTAACATTGCTATATCGCATAGCTGGTGAACCTGCCGTGAGAGTGAACGAAGCATTTGACGATGTTACAGAGGGCGCCTATTATTATGCCGCCGTGAATTGGGCGGAGCAAAACGGCATTGTTTCGGGCATGGGTGGCAGTCTGTTCAATCCTGATTCAAATATTACCCGAGAGCAGGCGATGACAATTCTTAAAAGGTATTTAACATACGCTCATGCAGAATATTCTCTGACTTTAGAGTACCGTGTTTTTATCGACGATGATGAGATAAGCGATTGGGCGAAGGACGCAGTCCAGCACATGAATAAACTCAATATAATAAATGGTAAAGGCGAAGGTCGCATCGACCCGCAAGGCAGTACGACAAGAGCCGAAGCTGCTGTAATGTTAGATAGATTAGTAGTAAAGTCCGATGAGCTTGGCGCCGCCTATGACAAGCCATCTTTTGGTTTAAAAGATCAACTCAGTGATGAAGAAATAAAGGAACAACAAGAAAGACAATCGGCTTTAAATGCAATTTACATTGAAATCGAGGAATCAATGAAGTTGTCGGGTTATAATGCCACGTATGTGCCGTATTACGCCGGAGCATATATTGAAGACGGACGCATTTTGGTTGTTTGTGTAACCTCAGAAGGCGCGATTCCCGCTGTTGTAGAAGAGAACGTATCATACAAGGTAGTCAAAAACTCGTATAACGATTTAGCCGCGATAAAGACGTCTCTTGGGAAACAGTATGAAAAGTATTATCCTTTGTATGACGGTACAGACTCTGACGAAGAACATCTTTTAAAAAGTTTAGTAGGTTTCGGGTTTGATGTAAAACTCAATAATCTGACTGTAGAGATTGTCGATGTTACAGATGAGAAAATAGCTTGTTTTTACAAACTATTCGGTGAGAATGATATCTTAGTGTTTAAAAACGTCGGCGGTTTAGTTAAGTTTTTATAGGGGACTTCTAAAAAACTGGGGTGTGCAGATTCGACGTGAATTCGGCGTTTATTTAAGTACGCCGTTTTTTGATAATCGTTCTATTTCCTTGCACGTATAACCGAGTTCATTCAGTATGATCGTCGCCATGACAAGGCAATGCCTTTCGCGCAGAATTGACAACATGGAAACCCTGCGAAGCGAACTTGCGACATGGGAATCCCGTCGCAATGCCGATGCGGCAAAAATCAGTTGGCAATTCAAAACAAAGGATTCACGTGTGAAGTTAATATCACTGTATCCGAGGCTTCAGCCGATTTCCCGTTAAAAATACAGGGGCTTGCCGAA